>JBEGLG010000022.1:0-13322 GCA_041183645.1 Actinomycetota bacterium
TGCACGATCTGCGCAATGGCGCCTCGGTGGCCAATCCTGCGACTCCGCTCGCGAACCCCATGGACCAGTTCAGCGCGGTGGCGAATCATGGCGGGCTCTGGCGCACTGCCTATTCACCGCGCTCGGTACTCGGCATCGCCGCACTGATGGGACTCCTGGATTCGCGATCATGAGGCGCTGGCTCACCACGACTCTCATTGCCCTGCTCGTCGCGCTCTCCACACCGACTCTCGCGCATGCGGAAGAAGTGCAGTTACCCCCCGTGCCGCGCCCATGCCGGGTCGCCACGACGATCTGCATCGACACGACGTTCCTCGCCCTGCGGTACGTGAGCGAGGGTCGCGTACTCAAGACGATGGACATTCGGATCGGCACCTCGAAGTACCCCACGGATCTCGGGCTCTTCCGGGTCTACCGCAAGGCACGTCATCATCGGTCGTCCGACTACGACACGCCTATGCCTTATTCCCTGTTCTACAACGGCGCGGAGAGCATTCACTACTCGTATTACTTCCGTCGCGATGGGTACAACGGGGCCTCGCACGGATGCGTGAACCTTCGCGATTTCCGTGGCGCAGGCTGGCTGTTCCGCCACTCGCCGATCGGCACTCGGGTGTACGTCTACTGAGTGATGAGGCTTCGCGCTGCCGCGTAGTCCTCGCGCACCGCGGCCACGGGTGCCGGCTCGAATCGCTCGCCCGCACTGCCCAGACCCCAGCTCGGCGGTTCGGCGGCACCGCTCAACGCCCATGCGGCCTGGCGTGCTGCGCCATCAGCTACGTACTCGCCCGGCGTGGGGATCTCGATCGGGACGTCGAACAAGGTGGCGGCGACCTGCGCCACTGCTGAGTTCGCCGCTGCGCCGCCGACGAGCATGATGCGCCCCGGGATCACGCCCACGTCGACAAGTGCATCGACGGCATCGGCGAGCCCGCCGAGCATGCCTTCATATGCGGAGCGCGCGATATTGGCCGGCGTGTAATTGGCCCGGGTAATGCCGTGCAATGAGCCCGTGGCATGCGGGAGATTCGGGGTGCGCTCGCCGTCGAAGTACGGAAGGAGCACGAGGCCCTGCGAGCCCGCTGGTGCCGAGAGTGCAAGCTCGGCCAGCTCATCGAAACCGACTCCGAGCATTGCCGCGGTCGAGGTGAGGATGCGTGCCGCATTCAGGGTGCAGACCAGGGGAAGGAAGCGCCCTGTCGCATCCGCGAATCCTGCGACTGCACCAGTCGCATCGGCCGACGGAACCGAGGAGCAGGCAAAGGCTGTTCCGGAGGTACCTAGCGACACCACGACATCACCGGGGGCGAGCTCGAGGGCCAGGCCGGCACCCATGTTGTCGCCGGTGCCCGGAGCGATCGCAATACCGGAAGCGGTGTGGCCCACGATCTCCGCCGGCGCGGCTACGCGCGGAAGTCGCAGCTGACGTCCGAAGGCGAGTGTGAAGAGATCATCGCGGTACGAGCCCGTGGCAGGCGACCAGTAGCCCGTGCCCGAGACGTCGCCGCGATCCGTCGTGGCAACCTCGGGCCGACCCGCAAGATTCCAGGTCAGGTAGTCATGCGGAAGCATCATGGACTCTGCACGCGCGGCATTCTCGGGCTCATGCTCCGCCAGCCATCGGGCCTTGCTGACCGTGAACGCCGCGACGGGCACGCTTCCGACCGCATCTGCCCAGGCCTGCGGCCCGCCCCATTCGCGCACCAGGTCATCGGCCGCCGCCGCCGACCTGGTGTCATTCCACAGCAGCGCATCGCGCACCGGCTCGCCCGCGCTATCGAGCGCCACCATGCCGTGCTGCTGACCGGCCACTGCCATGGCAGAGACACCGTCGAGCATGCCGTCGAGAGCCGAGTTCAGGGCCGACCACCAGGCGCGGGGATCAACCGAGGTGCCCTCGGGATGAGCGGCTCTCGACTCGCGAATGAGCGCACCCGTCTCGGCATCGCGCACGACGACCTTGACTGACTGGGTCGATGAATCGACTCCGGCGACGAGTGCCATGGTGGACGGCTCGCTAGAGAACGGACTCGAGGAAAGCCTGGGTACGCGGGTGCTGCGGATTGTCGAGCACATCGCGCGGAGCACCTGCCTCGACCACCACGCCGCCGTCCATGAACACCATGCGGTCGGCCACCTCACGGGAGAAGCCGATCTCGTGCGTGACGACGATCATGGTCATGCCGGACTTCGCGAGATCGCGCATGACATCGAGAACGTCGCCGACGAGCTCGGGATCGAGTGCGGAGGTCGGCTCGTCGAACAGCATGAGCTTGGGCTTCATCGCGAGCGCACGGGCGATTGCCACGCGTTGCTGCTGACCGCCGGAGAGCTGAGCGGGGTACGCATCGGCCTTATCGGCCAGGCCTACGCGCTCGAGAAGCTCACGAGCATGCGCGGTGGCCTCGGACTTCGACTCGCCGTTGACCCCGATCGGTGCATCGATGATGTTGCCCAGCGCAGTCATGTGCGGGAAGAGGTTGAAGCGCTGGAACACCATGCCGATCTTGCGGCGCTGCTTGGCAATCTCGCGCGGCTTCATCTCGTGAATCTTGTCGCCGCGCTGCTTGTAGCCAATGAGCTCGTCGTCGACATAGATGCGCCCGCCGTCGATGCTCTCGAGGTGATTGATGCATCGCAGGAAGGTGGACTTGCCTGATCCTGACGGACCGAGGAGCGAGAGAACCTCGCCGCGCGGGATCGTCAGCGAGATGGACTTCAGCACTTCGTTCGAGCCGAACCACTTGCGCACGCCGCGGGCGTCGACCATCAACTCGTTGTCGCTCATGCGCCGACCTCCTCATGCGCCTTGGCAGCAATGCGGCGATTGTCGGCGCGCCCGCGCATCCGGGCCACGGCACGCTTGAGTTGCTGGAAGGGGGTTGGCGGAAGCTCGCGCGAGTTACCGCGGGCGTAATGACGCTCGAGGTAGAACTGGGGCACCGACAGCACCGAGGTGATGAACAGGTACCAGAGGCTGGCGACGATCAGGAGCTCGACCTGGCGCAGGTTGCCTGAGGAAATCTGGCTGGAGGCCGTGTAGAGCTCGGGCACCGCGACAACGGCGAGCAGCGAGGTGTTCTTGAGCATCGAGATGGTCTCATTGCCCATCGGGGGAATGATGACCTTCATCGACTGCGGAAGCACGATGCGACGCAGGGTGTAGCCAGGACCCATGCCGAGTGAGTAGGCAGCCTCACGCTGACCGTGATCGATGGACAGCAGGCCGGCGCGCACGATCTCTGCGGCGTAGGCGGCCTCGTTAAGACTCAGGGCGATCACGCCACCGACGAAAGCGGGAATGAGCGTGTTGGTATCGACCGCGAAGATGTGGAAATCGGTGAGCGGAACTCCCAGGGAGATCTGCTTGTACAGCAGACCGAGGTAGCCCCAGAACACGATCTGCACCAGCAGCGGCGTACCGCGGAAGAACCAGATGTAGAGGAACGAGACTCCGCGCAGAACCGGATTCGAGGACATCCGCATGATCGCGAGGATGATCGCGAGGATTGTCGCGATGACCATCGAGATGATGGTGACCGCCAGGGTGATCCAGACGCCCTTGAGAATGCGCGGATCGAAGATGAACTGCCAGATGTACTGCTTCTGAATGTTCTCGTTATTCCAGAGCGAGTTGAACAGCAGCCCCAGCACCACGATGACGGCAGCGGCCGCAACCCAGCGCCAGGGATGGCGAAGGGGAATCGCCACGACATCATCGTCCGTCGAGCGCTCGACGTCGGCGGTCATGGCGATTCCCCTTCCCGGTTCAGTTGGTGGAACTCAGATCAGGACTTGGTGCCGTCGACCTGGGCAGAGGTCACGGCGTACTGGCCGAGGCCGTACGTGTCGAGGATCTTCTGGTAGGTGCCGTTGTCAATGATCTCCTGGAGGGCGGCCTGCAGTGCTGCAGTGAGTGCCGAGTTCTCCTTCAGGATGCCGATGCCGGTGTAGACGGGCTCGACGCCATTCGGTGCACTGGGATCAACGACGACCTCGAACAGGTCGGGTGCCTGCTTGGCACTCCAGCCGGCAACGGCAGCGTCGAGGACGTCAGCCGAGGCCTTGCCCGCGCGCACGGCGTTCTGGGCATCGCTATCGGAGGGCAGCTGCATGATCGTGATCTCGGAACCGGCCGGGCACTCCTTCGAGACAGCCTTGATGAGATCGATCTGGGCGACCTCGGTCTCCTCGGCAACAGTCTTGCCGCAGAGATCCTTCAGGCTGGTGATCTTGTCGGGGTTGCCCTTGGCAACGAGGATCGAGAAGCCACCGTTGAAGTAATCGACGAAGTCGAGGGTCTGCTGGCGCTCGAGAGTGTCGTTCATGCCCGACATGATCACGTCGTGCGTGCCCGACTGCAGCGACGGGATGATGGAATCCCACGCCTGCTTCACGAAGGTCACCTTGACGCCGAGCTGCTGGCCGAGCGCCTGGCCCAGGTCGTAGTCGAGACCGGTGACGGTGCCGTCCTCCGCGAGGATCTCCATCGGGGGGTAGGGGATGTCGCTGGCGACATTGATCTCGCCCTTGTCCTTGATGGCCTGGGGCAGCAGGGCTGCTGCGCCTGAGGCAGCGGGGGCCGAAGCCGCTGCGGAGCCGGCGGCCGAGGAGGCGGGGGCTGCGCTGGATGCGGACGAGCTGGACGACCCACCGCAAGCGGCGAGCAGGAGGGCGGTTGCGCCCAGGGCAGCCAGGGAGGCGCCCGTGCGTCGGTTCAGCATGTAGTTCTCCATAACGTGATGTGAGGCCGGGAGGCCTCAATGTGGCGATCGTACGGCTTCCCGTGTTTCGTGGGGGTGTCTCAGGAAATCGTTACCCCGAAACCGGCATATCTCGGACAATTAGGTCATCGTAAGTCTCACGGCGCACCACCGCTCGTGCCTGCCCCGCAGACACGAAGATCACCGGTGGCCGCAGGGCGCCGTTGTAGTTATTCGACATCGTGACGCAGTAGGCCCCGGTCACCGGAACCGCCACGATGTCGCCGGGCTCGGGATCTCGCAGCAGCACGCCCTCCGAGAGCATGTCGCCGGACTCGCAATGCCGCCCGACCAAGGTGACCGGCGTTCCGCCGCCCACGGCATCGACCACCGTCGCCTCGAAGCGCTGTCCGTACAGGGATACCTCGAGGTTGTCCGCCATGCCACCATTGACCGCGACGAAGGTCGGGGCGAGCGGGCTATCCGAGGCCTTCACGTTCACCACTTCATAGAGGGTGCACCCCGCTCGAGCGACCAGGGAACGACCCGGCTCGAGGAGGATCCGCGCGGATCCCGGCAGCGCTGCACGAGCCGCGTCGACAACAACGTCGAGATAGTCATCGAGACTGAGTTCGGGGTCGTTGTAGGTGTAGCGCTCGCCGAGCCCACCCCCGAGGTCGTAGATCTCGAACTCACCGAGGGTTCCGATTGCGGAGATCGCCTCGGCGAAGGGCGCGGCCTCGAGGATCTGCGAGCCCACGTGCACGTGCAGGCCCTTCATCACGAGATGTGCGGAGGACTCGATACGTCGGATGGCCTCTCGCGCATCGTCCAGGCGAAGGCCGAATTTCGAGGCATCGGTGGCCGTCGCCATGGCTGCGTGAGTCGCCGCCCCCACATTGGGTCGCACGCGCACCAGGACATCGACAGGTGCGGTGGCGAGCTCCTCGATGCGCTCGATGTCTCGGAAGTTGTCGATGACGATCAATCCGACCCCGGCATCGAGAGCCATGCGCAACTCCGCATCGGTCTTCGCATTGCCGTGCAGCAGCAGGTCAGGGCCCGGCACGCCACCAGCAAGCGCCATGACAATCTCGCCGCCACCGGCCACATCGACGCCGATGCCCTCGTCCGCCATGACCCGATAGATGGGAGTGGACGGAAAGGACTTCGAGGCGAAGTACACGCGGCTATTCGGCCATCGGGCAGCCAGCCCGTCGCGATAGGCGCGCACTCGCTCGCGTAGATACCCCTCATCGATGACATAGGCGGGCGTGCCGAACTCGGCTGCAATACGCGTGGCCGGCACGCCGCCGATCACGAGCTCGCCATTGCTCACCGTCGTGCCGGGAGCGAAGAGGGTGACGATGTCGTTCTGCTCGGCCATGACCCCATCCTGACGCAGGTCACGGTGCGCGTCCATCGCGATCGTGCGCAGTCTTTACCCCGATTTAGTCAGCGCCGGGGCTTGCGCTGACGCGTCGTCAATATCGTGAACACATGACCGGACGCACCGCCAGGCTCCTGCCCGCCGACGAGACGGGCACCCGACTTCTCGATCTTCGGCGTCTCGATGCGCACGTGCGGCATTTCGGCGCAATGCCGGTTGTCGAGGCTGCCTCGGACGGACGCCCGGGCGCTCTCGTCGATGAGCTGCACGAGGCCGGACTTCGCGGTCGCGGCGGCGGCTGGTTCCCCACGGCACGCAAGATGCATGCCGTGGTCGAGAGCTCTGCAGCGCGACGCGCGCTCAGCAGCGGCCGCAAGCCCGTTGTCATCGCCAATGCCATGGAGGGCGAGCCCGCAAGCAGCAAGGATGTCGTGCTGCTGTCGCACTCGCCGCATCTGGTTCTCGACGGCATCCAGGCCGCTGCGCGCACCATCGGCGCCACCCATGCGTACATCGCCGTGCATCGGGGCTCACCGGTCATCGGCGTCATTGATGCCGCTATTGCCGAGCGCGGCGGCATCGACACGGTTCCGATCGAGCTCATCACGCCGCCGGCCCGCTATGTGGCCAGCGAGGAGAGCGCACTCGCGCACTGGGCCGGCGACGGCATCGCGACACCTGTCTACGGCGACCGCCCCTTCCAGCGCGGCATGAACGGTCGACCGACCCTGGTGCAGAACGCGGAGACCCTCGCGCACATCGCGCTCATCGCTCGGCATGGAGGCTCCTGGTTCGCTTCCCTCGGAGACCCCGCAGCTCCAGGTACGACCCTCGTGTCCGTCGGTGGCGCAGTCGCACTTCCCGGCGTGATCGAAGTGGCGACCGGAACCTCGGTGCGCGCAATCCTTCAGCGATGCGGTGGCGAGTCCGCGACAGTGCAGGGCTTTCTCACCGGCGGGTACGGCGGCGCCTGGGTGAAGGCCGAGGAACTCATCGATATCCCCTGGGCTCCCGACTCCGTGGCCAATGCGGGCGGCGTGATCGGCGCCGGCATTCTGTGGGCGCTCGACGATCAGCACTGCGGCATTCGCGAGCTGGCCTCTGTCTCACGGTGGATGGCGGGCGAGAGTGCCGGTCAGTGCGGTCCGTGCCGCTTCGGTCTTCCCGCGGTCGCTGACGATCTCGCCCTCCTCGTGACCGCCCAGGCTGATCAAGAGATGGTGAGCGAGCTGAATCACCGACTGCCGCTCATCCAGGGGCGCGGCGGCTGCAAGCACCCCGACGGCACGGCGCGTTTCATCAGCACCGGCCTGCATGCCTTCCATGAGGAGCTCGCGCACCACCTCCACGGGCGTTGCACGGCGCGCACGACAGAGCGGGCACTCCCGATTCCTGCTTCGCGCGAGATACCGGTGCGCAAGGGCGGAAAGGACTTCACATGAGCAAGCACCCTGAGTTCGCCAGGCTCTACCTCGATCCGACAGCCTGCGACGGGCATGGATTCTGCGCCGAGGTCATTCCCGATCTCATCGGGCTCGACGAGTGGGATTTCCCCGTGTTCCATTCCGGCGGCTTGATGACCGAGATTCCCGATCACCTGATCAAGGATGCCAAGCGCGCTATCGCGGCCTGCCCGGTCAATGCCCTGCGCATGGAGAAGAAGAGCTGACCGGCGTCATTCGAAGATGACGCCCTTCTGCAGGAAGAAGCAGCCGTACGGCACGGTGTCGAGCGTATGCACGACCGCGAAGGCTGACTTCGCTCGATCGTAGAAATCGAGCCGCGGCACGATGCCGTATTCGAGCGCGCGACCCTCGCTCTCGCTCGCGATTTTCAGCATGGCGTCCTGAGTCGGAGTCGTCTTCGCGGGATCGTTGTCGACCTCCATGCGCTCGAGCGGCCGCTCGATGAAGGAGTCCAGCGGAAAGACGCTCAGGATCGCCTGTGCCGCACGAAGCACGGTGACCTCTCCGAGACGAATGACCGGACGACCGCTGGCTACCGCCGGGTAATTGCGATCGACCAGCATGAGGATGTCGCCATGACCCATGTCGTCGAGAATGTGCAATAGGTCACCGCTGAGCAGAGGATCAATACCCTTGAGCATGTGCCGACCCTATAGTCGGCGCGTGCCCTACACCTCGACTTCTGAACTTGCCCTGGACGCACGCCTGAGCGCCGTACGCATGGTCTCCGGTGCCGGCGCCTCGCATATCGGCTCTGCACTCTCGGTCATCGACATCGTCTCGGTGCTCTACGGACGCGTCGCCAATGTCGCCCCCGATCGCGTGAGCGATCCCGACCGCGACATCATCCTGATCTCCAAGGGCCACTCCGCCTCAGGCATCTACGCGGTGCTCGGCAACGCCGGCTACTTCCCGCTCGAGTGGCTTGATCGCTACTGCGTCGACGGCGCCCCGCTCGGCGGCCACGTCACCGCGCACGGGATTCCCGGTGTCGAGTTCTCCACCGGTGCTCTTGGCCACGCCCTTCCCTACGGTGCCGGCATCGCGATCTCGTCGAAGCGCGATGGCAATCCGCGCAAGGTCTTCGTCGTGCTCTCCGACGGCGAGTGCCAGGAGGGCAGCAACTGGGAGGCCGCGATGCTCGCCTCGCAGCACCGCCTGGGCAACCTGACCGCGATCATCGACCGCAATCGTCTGCAGATTCTGGCGGCGACCGAGGAGATCTCCTCCCTCGAGCCGTTCGCCGACAAGTGGGCGGCTTTCGGCTGGGAGGTCGTCGAGGTCGACGGACACGACCACGATGCACTCGAGGCCGCCATCGGCGGCGAGCATGACCGCCCGCGCGTGGTTATCGCGAATACGACGAAGGGCAAGGGCGTCGACTTCATGGAGAACTCCGTGCCCTGGCATACCAACTCCCCCAACGCTGAGCAGGCCGCTGATGCGATCGCCCAGCTCGAGGCACTGCGCGAGGAGGTAGCGCGATGAGAGACGCCTTCATGGCCGCGCTCACCGAGCAGGCTCAGAAGGACTCGCGCGTCAACCTGATCATCGCCGACATCGGCTTCAAGGTGGTCGATGACTTCGTCGCGAAGATGCCCGATCAGTTCCTCAATGTCGGCATCGCCGAGCAGACGATGATCGGCGTCGCTGCAGGCATGGCATCGCTCGGCAAGCGTCCGATCGCCTACTCACTCGGAAACTTCCCGACCATCCGCTGTCTCGAGCAGATTCGCAATGACCTCTGCTACCACGATCTCGATGTTACGGTCGTGAGTGTCGGCGCGGGCCTGGCTTACGGAACCCTCGGCTACACCCATCACACGGTCGAGGACATCGCGCTCATGCGCGCACTGCCCAATATGAAGGTGTACTCGCCCGCCGATGCGCTCGAGTGCCGGGCAGTAGTCGAGCTGCTGCCCACAACCCCGGGCCCGAAGTACATCCGCCTCGGTAAGAACAAGGAGCCGCGGATCCACGAGGTACAGCCCGATCTCTCGACCGGTGCGCCCGTGCTCGTGCGCGACGGCAGCGACGTCACGCTGATCGTCGTCGGCCCAATCGTCACCCAGGCCATCGAGGCTGCGGATGCGCTCGCGAAGCAAGGCGTCAGCGTGCGCCTGCTCACCTGCCCGGTGATCAAGCCGCTCAACATCGCGGCCATTCGTGACGCCGCGGCAGGAACGGCGGGCATCGTCACCCTCGAGGAGCACACCCTGATGGGCGGCTTCGGCAGTGCCGTACTCGAGGCACTCGCGGTGAACGGCTGGCGCATCCCGGTTCTCCCACTCGCGCTCAACGATGCGGCCGCGGCAACAGTGGGCAGCCAGGAGTACCTGCGCGAGCACAACGGGCTCGCGACCGACAGCGTCATCTCGCGTATCGCTGACTTCACTGCGTCCGTCTGACACGATGCGGCAATGCCGCAGCGCACCATCGTCGTCAACGCAGATCTCGGGCCGCTACGCCCCGGAATCTCGGCATTCTCTATCGAGGATGGCGTGTTCACTGCGGTTGCCGACCAATCGGAGGCTTCGGGGCTGATCACGCCTGGCACCACGGTGATCGATGCGGGCATGCGCACGGTGCTGCCGGGTATCGACGACTCACATCTGCATGGCTACGAGTTCGGGCGATCGCTCACCGCGTGCGATCTGCGCGGGGTCAGCACGGCCGCCGAACTCATTTCGCGCTTGCACTCGGCCGCGCCCGAGGCGAATGGCTGGCTGCGCGGCATTGGATGGGATGACACGACGCTGAAGGGCACGGGGCCGAACGACTACCCCTGCGCTGCCGATCTCGACGAGGCCTTCCCCGAGACCCCGCTGATCATCGGCGATGCGACCGGTCACCGGCCCTTCCGGCGTCGGCAAGACCACGCTGCTGCGCCTGCTCACTGGTCTCGCTCAGCCCACGGCGGGCGAGATCCTCGTCCGCGGAAAGAAGATCAGCTCCTCCCCTGACGATCTCGCTGTCGTGCTGCAGGACTACACCCGATCCCTGATGCCGTGGCTGAGTGTCGAGAAGAACATCGCGCTGCCACTGAAGAACCAGAAGCTCAGCAAGGCCGAGCGCAAGGAGCGCATCGCCGCGTCACTCGCTGAGGTGGGCCTCGAGGGTGCCGAGAGCAAG
Organism: Actinomycetota bacterium; assembly: GCA_041183645.1. GTDB lineage: Bacteria > Actinomycetota > Actinomycetes > S36-B12 > S36-B12 > CAIKZY01. The sequence goes on from JBEGLG010000022.1 coordinate 10,692, forward strand.
TACCCCTGGCAGCTCTCCGGTGGCATGCAGCAGCGCGTCTCGATCGCTCGTGCCCTCGCCGTGCGACCGAGCATCCTCATCATGGACGAGCCCTTCGCCTCCGTCGATGCCCAGACTCGCTTCGATCTCGAGGATCTCGTGCTGAAGGTGCGCGACGACTTCGGAATCACCACCTTGATGGTGACCCATGACATCGATGAGGCGGTGTACTTGAGCGACGAGATCGTGGTGCTTCACGGCAAGCCGGCGAAGGTGCGCGACGTCGCCAAGGTCGAGATCCCGTTCCCGCGCTCGCAGATGGAAACCCGAAATGATCATCGCTTCGCCGAGCTGCGCACCCATGTGTACGGAATGGTGCGCGGGCTCGAGTAGGCACGCGCCCATGCGGCACTGATTGAATGACGGCATGGGCACTGATCTCCGCGTCGTCATCTTCGGCTACGGCCTGGCCGGCCGGTACTTCCACGCTCCGTTGATTCGCGCCGCCGAGGGAATGGTCGTCGCCGGGATCGTGACGGGGAACGAGGAACGAGCGGCGCAGGCACGCGAGGACAATCCCGGTGTCACGATTCATGCCACCGCCGATGAGGCCTTCGCGCAGGCGGATGCCTACGACCTCGCCGTCATCGCGGGCGCGAACAGCTCGCATGTGCCGTATGCGCGTCGAGCAATCGATGCCGGCTGGCATGCGATCGTGGATAAGCCCTTTGCGCCGAATGCGGATATCGCCCGAGAGGTGCTCTCAGCCGCGAGCGATCGCGGAGTGCTCATGACGGCCTTTCACAACCGCCGCTGGGATTCCGACTTCCTGACGCTCGATGCTCTTCTGGGCTCCGCACCCATCGGTGACGTTCATCGTCTCGAATCCCGACTCGAGCGACGCCGCGACGTTCCGCAGGACTCCTGGAAGGGATCGAATGATCCCGCCGAGCTCGCCGGGCTTCTCCTGGACTTCGGATCGCACCTCGTCGATCAGGCCATCCAGCTACTCGGGCCGGTCGGAAGTGTCGACTGCTGGACCCGGAACGTGCGCCGACCGGACTCGCCGGTCGACGACATGCGCATCACGCTGTTCCACGTCTCGGGAGCTGTCAGCGAGATCATCGGGAGCCAGGCCTCGGTGTTCACCGAGCCACGCTTCACCGTGCTGGGCCTGGGCGGCGGCATTCGCACGCTCGGCTTCGATATCCAGGAACCGCAGTTGCGGGCGAATCCTGACGCCACCTCGCCCGGATTCGGAGTGGAGCCCGAGGAGTCCGCGGCGGTGGTCGTCACGGTCAGCCCAGAGGGAAGGATCCAGGAGTCACGCCTGCCCTTGGTACGTGGTGCCTGGACGACGTTCTACCCCGCCGTTCGGGAGGCGATCCTCTCGGGAGCCCCGCTGCCGGTAACGCCGCAGGATGTCGTCGAGACCCTGCGCGTGCTCGATGCTGCTGCGGAGTCCGCGGCCCTCGGCCTTCGAGTGTCCCTGGATCCGCCGGCCGGCCACGCTCGGCACGTCACGCGACCATCGAACTGATCACGTCTTCCTAGACAAGGCCTCGCGCCAAGCCGAGGGCACCCACTACGGTCATCCGACGGGCGTCGAACCGCGGCGCGGGGAAGGTAGTCGACGAGCATGGACGTCTTGCAAGGCCTCGAGAGCCGCTCACCGCTGTTCGCACTGGTCGAGAACCGCGATCGTGCCCAGTTCATCGTCTCCGTCATCATCAAGTACGGGCTCGCCGACGCTGCCACTCTTGAGGGTCACCCCCTCCTCGTCCAGCTGGCCGGTAAGACGAAGCCGGATCCCGCCTTGATGAGCATGAGCCGCGGCGATCGTCTCCGCAGTGCGATGCAGGAGCTCGGCACCACCTTCATCAAGATCGGGCAGCTGCTCAGCACGCGTGCCGACCTGGTCGGCCCCGACATCGCGGATGCCCTGAGCGCCCTGCAGGCCGATGACCCGGCCGACACCCCTGAGCAGATCACTGCCACGGTGACGAACGACCTGAAGCAGCCGCTGGAGGCGGCGTTCTCCTCCTTCGACCTCGTCCCGCTCGCCTCCGCCTCGGTCGGGCAGGTCTGCGCAGCGACCACCACTGACGGGCAGGAGGTCGTGGTCAAGGTGCGGCACGAGGGTGTGCCCGAGACCGTGGCGCAGGATCTCGCCATCCTCAATGCTCTCGCCGCGCTTCTCGAGAAGGACGTCGCTGCCACCCGCGTCATGCAGCCGGTGCAGGTTGCGCACCAGCTGTCGACCAGTCTCACCGACGAGCTCGACTTCCGTCGCGAGCTCGGCAATCTCGTGCGCATCACGGCGAACTTCGCCGGCAATGACGCCTACGTGTTTCCGACACCCTTCCCGGAACTCTCCGGCGAGGCGGTGCTCACCGAGAGCCGGGTCGAGGGCGTCCGTTTCTCGACGGTCATCAACAGCCTGACCGTCGATCAGGCGAACTCGATCATCCAGCTGATCGCCAACATGTATTTCCAGATGATCTTCACCGATGGCATCTTCCATGCGGACCCGCATCCGGGAAATCTGCTGATCCTCGACGATGGCCGGCTCGGAGTTCTCGACTTCGGCAAGTGCGGTCGCCTGCGCGACGGCATGCGCGAGGCGTTCATCGACTTCCTCGCCAGCGTGCT
>JBEGLG010000023.1:0-12701 GCA_041183645.1 Actinomycetota bacterium
CTCGACAAGAACGAACTCGGCACGATCGTCGGCTGGGTGAGCGAGGAACTTCCCGAGCATCGCCCACGGCACCTGCTCGGCATCGGCGAACCGGAGGACATCTTCGTGGGCGTCGAGAAGGGCGCCGACACCTTTGACTGCGTCGCCGCATCGCGCATTGCTCGCAACGGCACCGTGTACCACCCCGACGGTCGCTTCCACATCTCGAATGCGCTCTACAAGGCGGACTTCTCGCCCATCCAGGATGACTGCGACTGCTACACCTGCCTGAATCACACGCGCGCCTACGTGCATCACCTGCACAAGTCCAAGGAGATGCTCGCCTCGACTCTTGCGACGATTCACAACGAGCGCTACATCCTGCGCATGGTCGATGCGATGCGCGAGGCGCTGATCAACGGTGACTTCTTCGCGATGAAGACTGAAGTCCTGGGCCGACTGGGCGGACGGAAGTAGGGCTACTTCGCGGTGTCGAGGTGGTACGACGGCTCGTGGCGCTTGATGGCCCGAATGGTCGGGTACGTGATCGGCAGGAGCACGACCTCGAGCAGGGTCTTGTACACGTAGCCGACCACCACGTAGTTCACGAACTCGGCGCCGGTGATCACGCCGTAGAAGGCGATGGTGCAGAACACGAGAGTGTCGGCAAACTCGCCGACAACCGTGGAGCCGATCAGGCGCACCCAGAGGTACCGCTCCTTGGTGCGCTCCTTGATCTTCACGAGCACGTAGGCGTTCAGCAACTGGCCCACCAGGTAGCCGCACACGCTGGCGAGCACGATGCGCGGCACGAAGCCGAGCACGGCCTCGAAGGCCCCCTGGTTCTCGTATCCGTCGGCCGCGGGCGAGATCTGCACGAGGTAGAAGGTGATCGCCGCCAGGATCGCCATCGCGAAGCCCATCAGGACAGCACGCCGCGCAGCGGTGAATCCGTACACCTCGCTGAGTACATCGCCGATGACGTAGGTCAGCGGGAAGAGGAAGGCTCCGCCGTCGGTGATGATCGGACCGAAGGCGATGAGCTTGGTGGCTCCGATATTCGAGATCAGCAGCACCGCCACGAAGGTGGCGAGAATGTAGGGATACAGGCTGCGATTGGTCGAGGCGAAGTGCACCTGCTCAGGGGTCTCGGCGGTCATGGCCCGCACTCTATTGAGTGCGCCACACAGCAGGAAAGCGAGGCGACCGCTCGGCTAGCGTGAGCGGATGAACGACTCGCCCGTCACTGAAACCGCTGCTCCCGTCCTGATCGTCGGGGGAGGACTCTCCGGCATTGCCACCGCCCTCGGCCTCGCGCTTGCGTACCTCATTGCCGATGAGCTGACGAGCGCCTAGGCGCAATCGTCAGTGGTGCCCCCGGCAGGATTCGAACCTGCGACCTTCGGTACCGGAAACCGGCGCTCTATCCCCTGAGCTACGGAGGCGTCAGGAGCGCTCAGGCTATCAGCGCGATGCGAGTGCACGAACGGGCGCGTCATTCGCGATGATGGGGCCGTGAACCTGACGTCGGTCATCGCCTACGTGCGTGAGATCACCGCTCGCATGGGGCTCCATCGTGCGTCGCTCTCGGCGGGAGGGCTTGCCTACTTCGTGGTGCTCGCGCTTGCTCCCGCGGCGGTGGTGGTGGGCTCCATGGCCGGCCTGCTGCTCACCCCGACCGAGATTCGTGAGGCCTTCGCCCGCCTGCAGGAAGCCTCGCCGAGTCTCGCGGCGAATGTCTCGGGGCTCACCGATGCTCTTGTCTCAGTTGTCGAGAACGCGTCAGCCACGGCATTCACTGTCACGACGATCGTCAGCGTGATCGTCGCCGTGTATGCGGCGTCGAAAGTCGTCTATGGCATTCGCCTGGCGCAGGACACCAGCTATGGCGCCGTGAGCAGTGATCGCACCTTGATCGTCCGCGGCATCTCGGCAGTGATCACCCTGGCCGCACTCGTCGTGGTCGCCGCGCTGATCGTCGCGCTGACCTTCGTTCCGCGGATCCTGGATGCCTTCGGACTCCACGACGTGCGGATCGTCACCGGAATAGCTGCTATCGACTGGGCGGTACTCGCCATCGTCGTGTGGCTCCTGGTGCGCCTGACCATGGGGCACCTCACCGCCTCACGGCAGCGCATCCCCATCGCCGCCCTCGGGCCGATCGCCGCGACCGTGGTGATTGCCGGAGCGACGCTCGGCGTGGGCATCTATGCGCACTTCTCCTCGACCCTGAGTGCGGCGATTCTCGTGTTCGGCTCCCCGGTCATCGTGCTGCTCTGGCTGTATCTGTGCTTCCTCGGCCTGATCCTTGGATCGGAGATGGAGGCCGTGCGGCGCGAGCATGGCCGTCGCCTCGTCTGATGCAGTGCTGCCACGTGCGCACCACCGGTTGCCGATTGTCACTGTCGTTGACACCCGTCACATTCGAGAGCGGTAAGACCTGAAACCTCCCGACCACGAGAGGTTTTGGCGCCCGATAGCGGGGGCAGGCCGTCTGCGTCGGTGTTCGGGGGAACTGCCGACAACGGGAAAGGCCCCGCCGAGTGGGCGGGGCCTTTCGCTATGCCTGTGGGACTTAGAGGGCGTGAACCTTGTCAGCCTGCGGACCCTTGGGCCCCTGGGTGATCTCGAATTCCACAGCCTGGTTCTCCTCCAGCGAGCGGTACCCGTCGGAATCGATAGCCGAGTAGTGAACGAAAACGTCCGGACCGCCATCAGCCTGAGCGATGAAGCCGTAACCCTTTTCGGCGTTGAACCACTTCACGGTTCCTTGAGCCATGATGCACATTCTCCTTGCACGGAACGTCGTGACGGACGGTTGCCCGGCACGTGGCCTAGCCGTTCAATCCCCGGCGTCCGTCGAATCTGTGCTCGTGCTCAGAAACCCAGGAGCCGCCTTGTGAGGGGGCGACTCCTCAGAACGGTGGTGCTGATGAGGCCTTGCCTGGGAAAAACATAGTGCCTCAGATCACATCGGGGGAGTGCTTGTCCACGTGAATTCCGGAGTGACCGAATCGTTACCGCCGGGCCGTGGCGGTCAGGATCCCTCACTGCTTCGGTGGCGTGGTTCGGGCCGATCGCGCGGCTCGTTACGCTCACCCCGTGACTCCTGAGGAACTTTCCACTGTCGTCCGAGACGCACTGGCCGGGCTTGCCGCCAGCGGTTCGGTCGCTGTCGCGGTGCCCGATGAGGTCCATCTCGAACGCCCCCGCAATCGCGATCACGGCGACTACGCCACCAATGTCGCCCTGACCCTGGCCAAGCAGGCCGGCGTCGCGCCCCGCGAGATCGCCACCGCACTGGCCGAGGCGCTCACCGCGAGTGCGGGTATCGAGTCCGCCGAGGTTGCCGGCCCGGGCTTCGTCAATATCCGTCTCGACGACGCGGCGCAGGGCGAGCTCGCCCGCGGCATTGTCGCGGCAGGTCTCGCCTATGGCACCGGTACCGCACTTGCCGGCCGCACGGTCAATGTCGAATTCATCTCGGCGAATCCCACGGGCCCCCTGCACCTCGGCCACACGCGCTGGGCAGCCGTCGGCGATGCGATCGCCCGCGTGCTAGCTGCGGCCGGTGCCGAGGTCGCCAAGGAGTTCTACATCAACGACCGTGGGGTCCAGATGGACAAGTTCGGCGCCTCGGTCATGGCCGCAGCGCATGGGCGTCCGGTTCCCGAGGATGGGTACCACGGTGGCTACATCCTCGATCTTGCCGCCGAGATCACCACTGCCGAGCCGTCGATCCTGGAACTGCCCGAGGAGGAGCAGCTGATCGCCTTCCGCGAGGCGGCCTACGGCCTCCAGCTGCGTCAGCAGCAGGCGGTGCTTCGCCTTTTCCATACCGAATTCGATGTCTGGTACTCCGAGCGAAATCTGCACGACACCGGTGCGGTGGTGAAGGGTCTCGACAAGCTGCGCGCGCAAGGGCATGTCTTCGAGCTTGACGGTGCCACCTGGCTCCGCACCACCGACTTCGGCGACGACAAGGATCGCGTGCTCATCAAGGCCGATGGCGAGTACACCTATTTCGCATCCGATACGGCGTACTACGTCGACAAGCGCGATCGCGGATTCGACCTGTGCATTTACCTGCTCGGCGCCGATCACCACGGCTATGTCAATCGACTTCGCGCTGTCGCAGCGTGCGCGGGCGATGACATGGACGACAACGTCGAGGTGCTCATCGGCCAGCTGGTGAAGATCGTGCGAGGCGGCGAGGAGGTCAAGCTCTCGAAGCGGGCCGGAAACATCGTCACCCTCGAGGATCTCGTCGACGAAGTTGGTGTCGATGCCGCGCGCTATTCACTGATCAGGTACCCGGCCGACTCGCCGCTGACCTTGGATCTCGAGGTCATCACCCAGCGCACGAGCGACAATCCGGTGTTCTACGTGCAGTACGCGCATGCGCGGGTGTGCTCGGTACTGCGCAATGCCGAGGAGCTCGGCATCGACTGGCGCGCCGCCGATTTCGATCCGGCGATGCTCTCCCATGAGCGCGAGGGCGAGCTGCTGCGCGCGCTGGGCGAATTCCCGCGCATCGTGGCGGGGGCCGCCGAGCTTCGTGAGCCGCATCGAGTAGCGCGCTATCTCGAGGACACGGCCACGGCCTATCACCGCTTCTACGATGCCTGCCGCGTGCTACCGCGCGGCGACGAACAGCTCGAGCCCGAGCACATTGCCCGGCTGTGGCTGTGCGCGGCCACCCGTCAGGTGATCTTCAACGGTCTGACCATGCTGGGCGTCTCCGCGCCCGAGCGCATGTAGTCGGCGATGCCCTAGCCTTTCGCCGTGGAATCCAACGTCTGGCCGATGCATGCCGCACGCGACGAGCGCGGCGCCCTGTCGATCGCCGGCGTCGACTGCCGTGACCTCGTCGCCGAGTTCGGCTCGCCCCTCTATGTGCTCGACGAGGAGCAGGTGCGGCTGACCGCGCGCACGTATCGCGAGGCTTACGAGAGCGCGGGCGCCGGGATCGTCTATTACGCGGCCAAGGCCTTTCTCGCGACGGCCGTGGCCCGATGGGTGCATGAGGAAGGCCTCGGTCTCGATGTCGCCTCTGCCGGCGAGCTCGAGGTTGCGGTGCGCGCGGGTGTGCCCGGCGAGCGCATCATCATGCACGGCAACAACAAGTCGATGCTCGATATCGAGCGGGCCATCGAGGTCGGCGTCGGTCGCATCGTGATCGACTCCTTCGAGGAGATCGTGCGCATCGCCGATGCCGCGTCACGGGCCGGCATCGTCCAATCGGTGATGGTGCGCGTCACCCTCGGAGTAGAGGCGCACACTCACGAGTTCATCTCTACCGCGCACGAGGATCAGAAGTTCGGGCTCTCGGTTGCCTCCGGCGATGCACTCGAGGCCGTGCGTCGCATCATCAAGCTTCCCTCGCTGAACTTCCTCGGCCTGCACTCGCATATCGGCTCGCAGATCTTCGATGCACGCGGCTTCGAGGTGGCCGCCGAGCGCATCGTGTCGCTGGCGAAGCGCGTGTGGGAGGAACTCGATACCGAGGTCACCCATCTCGATCTCGGCGGCGGCATGGGTATTGCCTACCTGCCCGACGACGACCCCCTCGATATCCCTGTCATGGCTGCGCAGATCGGCGACATCGTGGCGAAGGAGTGCGCGAATGCCGGCATCGCGATGCCCGTACTCGCCTTCGAGCCCGGACGCGCGATCGTCGGTCCTGCCGGAATCACCATCTACGAAGTGGGCACGGTCAAGCAGGTCGCGCTCGAGGGCGGCGGGAGCCGCGCATATGTCTCGGTCGACGGCGGCATGAGCGACAACATCCGCACTGCCCTTTACGACGCCGAGTACTCCGTGGCCCTCGCGTCGCGAGAGTCCACTGCTCCGTCGCGTCTTTCTCGCGTGGTGGGCAAGCACTGCGAGTCCGGCGACATCGTGGTGCGCGATGCGCTGCTGCCCGACGACATCGTGGCGAGCGACCTCATCGCCGTGGCGGCCACCGGCGCCTACTGCCGCTCGATGGCCTCGAACTACAACCACTTGCCGAAGCCGGCCGTCGTCTCCGTGCGCGAGGGCAAGGCCTCGATCGTGCTTCGCCGCGAGTCGATGGAGGATCTCCTACGACTCGACCCGGGCGCCCGCTGATCTCTCAGCTGAGCACCCGGGTCGATGTGTCGATCCGGTGAGTGCGATTACTCGCGCTCGGCGCCTGCGACGAGCTTCTCGGGCATCTCGTCCTCGCTCTTGATGAGCTTCCAGGCGATCACCGCGACGAGTGCTCCGACGAGCGGCGCCACGATGAACAGCCACACCTGTCCCATGGCATTGCCGCCGGCGAAGAGCGCCGGGCCGAAGGAACGAGCCGGGTTGACGGAGGTGCCGTCGAGCGGGATGCCGACCAGGTGCACCACGGTCAGGGCCAGGCCGATGGCGATACCGGCGAAGCCCGGTGCCGTGACACGCTCGGTCACGAGCATGATCACGGCGACGAAGGCGGCGGTCAGCACTACCTCGAGCACGAACGCACCGGCCAGGTTGATTGCGCCATTGTCATAGCTGTTGGTACCCAGGCCGCCGGTCTGGTCGGTCACGCCGAACGAGGAGACGAACACCTTGAGCAGCGCGCCGGCCGCGATAGCACCGAGGAACTGCACGATCCAGTAGCCGACTGCGTCCTTGATGGGGAACTTGCGCCCGACCACCATGGCCAAGGTGACCGCGGGGTTCACGTGAGCGCCCGAGACCGGGCCGATCGCGTACGCCACCGCGAGGAGCACGAGTCCGAAGGCCAGGGCCACGCCCACGATGCCGTTGCCCGGACCGTTCTTGTCGATGCCGAGGGCCCCGCCAATGCCGAAGACTGCAGCTCCGACGGCCAGGAACACTAGGAGGAAGGTGCCGATGAATTCGCCGATGAGGCGCTTTCCGAGTGAACTGCTCATGCTGATCCCCTTCGTAACATTGGCCTCGTAGGCCACTTATGCCCCACACGGTAGGGGGCCGTCCGGGGGATTCGAGGGAGCCCACGCGGTGACCCTGGAGGAGGGGACATTCCCCGGGAGGAGTCCCGATGTCCGGCGCCGTGCGACATGAGGGACGAGCCAGGTTCGCCCTCACGAGCCTGACCTGGAAGGCTAGGGCCTGATGCGCACGGCATCATGACGAAGGAGTGACATGACTGCGGCCCCGATCACCATCGCCCTCCTGGGGGGCGGCACGGTGGGTGCCCAGGTGGCTCGGCTCCTGGTCGACGACTCTGCCGAATTCGAGAAGCGGGTAGGAGCGCCGATCCGGCTCAGCGCCGTGGCCGTGCGCGATACCGCGAAGGCTCGCCCGGGCATCGACCCCGCGCTGATCACTGACAATGCCGCTGCGGTGGCCGCGTCGGGTGCCGACATCGTGGTCGAGCTCATGGGCGGCATCGAGCCCGCGCGCAGCCTCATCCTGTCGGCGATGGCAGCCGGCTCCAGTGTCGTCACGGCCAACAAGGCCCTGCTGGCGGCCGATGGCGCGAGCCTGTACGCCGCGGCGGCCGCGCACGGAGTCGACCTCTACTTCGAGGCGTCGGTTGCCGGCGCGATCCCGCTGCTGCGTCCGCTGCGCGAGTCACTCGCCGGTGATCAGGTCACCCGAGTGCTGGGAATCGTCAACGGCACCACCAACTTCATCCTCACCAAGATGGACGAGCAGGGCGCTGACTATTCCGAGGTACTGGCCGAGGCACAGGCCCTGGGTTACGCCGAGGCCGATCCGACCGCCGATGTCGAGGGGCATGACGCGGCAGCGAAGGCCGCGATCCTCGCCGAGCTCGCCTTCCACACGCGTGTCACGGTCGATGATGTCGACTGCGAGGGCATCTCGAAGGTGACCCTCGCCGATATCAAGGCGGCCCAGGACATGGGCTTCGTCATCAAGCTGCTGGCCGTGGCCGAGCTCAAGCTCGATGCTGCAGGTGTTGCGCAAGGAGTCATCGTGCGCGTGCACCCGGCGATGGTGCCGCGCACGCATCCGCTCGGAAGCGTGCGCGAGGCCTTCAATGCCGTGTTCGTCGAGGCTGTCTCAGCCGGCGAGATGATGTTCTACGGCCGCGGTGCGGGCGGAGCCCCGACCGCGAGCGCCGTACTCGGCGATGTCGTGGCCGTGGCGCGCAACAAGGTCGTCGGCGGTCGTGGCCCGGGCGAGAGCGTGTACGCGAACCTCCCCGTCCTGTCGATCGGCGAGGCCCAGACTCGCTACTACGTCAATCTCGAAGTCACCGACCGTCCCGGCGTGCTGGCGTCCATTGCCTCGGCCTTCGCCGAGCACGGTGTCAGCATCCAGACCGTGCGACAGGACGGCCACGGCGATGGCGCCCAACTGATCGTGCGCACCCATCGGGCATCGGATGCGGCGCTGCGCAGCACGGTCGATGCGCTGCGCGGGCTTCCCACGATCAAGCGAGTCACCGGAGTCATGCGAGTCGAGGGCGAGGCGGGAGAGTAATGGCGCACCAGTGGCGTGGCCTGATCGAGGAGTACCGCGATCGGCTGCCCGTATCCGCAGCAACACCGGTGGTCACCCTGCGCGAGGGCGGCACGCCACTCGTCTATGCCTGCGTGATCAGCGAGATGACCGGGTGCCATGTGTGGCTGAAGTACGACGGCGCGAATCCGACCGGCTCGTTCAAGGATCGCGGCATGACCATGGCCATCTCGAAGGCGGCTGAGGCCGGTGCGCGAGCAGTGATCTGCGCGTCGACCGGTAACACCTCCGCGAGTGCTGCGGCCTACGCGGTCAAGGCCGGCATGAAGTGCGCCGTGCTGGTGCCCGAGGGCAAGATCGCGATGGGAAAGCTGGCCCAGGCAATCGTGCACGGTGCGACCTTGCTTCAGGTCAACGGAAACTTCGATGACTGCCTGACCGTTGCACGCGAGCTTGCCGATAACTACCCGGTAGCCCTGGTCAACAGCGTGAACCCCGTGCGTATCGAGGGACAGAAGACCGCGAGCTTCGAGATCGTCGATCAGCTCGGTCTCGCCCCCGATATTCACTGCCTGCCCGTCGGCAATGCCGGAAACATCACGGCCTACTGGAAGGGCTACCGCGAGTACAAGGCTGACGGCATCAGCGATTCGCTCCCGCGCATGTGGGGATTCCAGGCCGAGGGCGCAGCGCCACTCGTCAACGGCGCACCGGTGCGCAACCCCGAGACCATCGCGACGGCCATCCGCATCGGAAATCCGGCGTCGTGGGATTTCGCCATCGCTGCGCGCGATGAGTCCGAGGGCCTGATCGACTCCGTCACCGATACCGAGATCCTCGAGGCCTACCGCCTGCTCGCCTCCAGCGAGGGACTCTTCTGCGAGCCGGCGAGTGCCGCCAGCGTGGCCGGCCTGCTGAAGAAGCATCGCGCAGGCCAACTCGATGCCGGGCAGACCATCGTGTGCACCCTGACCGGCAATGGGCTCAAGGATCCGCACTGGGCACTCGAGGGTGCCGCCGATCCCGTCATCATTGACGTCAACGCCGATGCCGCGGCGCGTGCGCTGGGGCTGGAGGCCTGATGCCCGTGAGCGGAGAGATCGCCTTCCGCCGCGATGCCGTGCGCGTCCTGGTGCCCGCCACGAGCGCGAATCTCGGGCCAGCCTTCGACTCCGCCGGTCTCGCACTCGAGCTCGTCGACGAGCTCGTGGCCATGGTGAGCGATGATCCCGGCGTACTTGTCGAGGTCAGCGGCGAGGGCAGTGATGACCTTCCTCGCGACTCCTCTCACCTCGTCGTGCGTGCCATGGCCCTCGGCTTCTCCGCGCTCGGTGCGGCACCCGAGGGCTTCGTGCTGCGCTGCACCAACGTGATCCCGCACGGCCGTGGCCTCGGCTCATCCGCCGCCGCGATCATCGGAGGCCTGGTGCTCGCACGGGCGATGGTGGTCGACGGCCCGGAACTCCTGAGCGACGACGACCTCCTGCAACTCGCACTGACCATGGAGTCCCATCCCGACAACATTGCCGCGGCACTGCTGGGCTCATTCACGATCGCCTGGACAACCGACGACGGCGTAGCCGGTGCCACGCGCATCGCCGTGAACCCCGAGCTGCGCGCGGTCGTGGCCATTCCGTCGTTCGAGGTGCCGACCAAGGCTGCCCGAGCCGCTCTTCCGACCCAGGTCGACTACGCAACCGCCGGCTTCAACATCGCTCGCTCCGCGCTGCTCGTGCACGCGATGACCGAGGATCCCTCGCTGCTGCTGGAGGCCACTGCCGATCGGATGCATCAGGAGCAGCGGCGCGAGATGTACACGCCCTCCATGGCACTGGTTGACTCCCTGCGTGCCCGGGGGGTGGCCGCAGCGATCTCGGGAGCCGGGCCGACCGTCATCGCCTTCGTGACCGCCGACCAGGTCGATTCCGTGCTCGGCCTCATCGAGGGGGAGTGGCGGGCATTCTCCCTGCCCATTCGTGCGACCGGAGCACTCGCCACCGACTCCTGAGGCAAAAGTGACCCCAGTGGCCCCCTGTCGGGGCCCCTATGGTTTATGCTCAAAAGGCTCCAGATCTCTACGGCCATTCGCCGACTTCCCTCAAGCGAAGCATGCAAACGGATTCTTCCGTGGCCGCTGGATGCGTCTTTATCCTCAATTAAAGGAAACTTCGTGACCGAAACAACCGCGTCCTCCGCTGGCAAGGCCAAGCGGGGCAGCGACAACGTGTCGTCCATGCTCCTCCCCGAGTTGAAGCAGGTGGCTGCAGGCCTCGGTATCGCCGGCGCCAGCACGATGCGCAAGGGCGACCTCGTCGCCGCCATCAGCGAGAAGAAGGGTGCGGGTCGCAGCGCCAAGCGCGAGCAGGCTCCCGCCGAGAAGTCCGGTGACTCAGGCACCGCCAAGGCGAACGCCGGCGACCAGCCGCGCACCGAGCGTGCCGAGCGCACGAATGAGCGCAATAACGGTGACCGTGGCGACCGCACTAACAATGACCGCGGTGACCGCACCAACAACGACCGCGGTGACCGCGCTAACAACGACCGTGGCGATCGCGCCAACAATGACCGCAACAACAACGACCGCCGTGACCGCAACAACAACGACCGCGGTGATCGCAACAACAATGATCGTGATGGCGAGGGCAATCGTCGCCGTCGTGGCCGTGACCGCTTCCGTGACCGCCGCGATCGCCCGCGTGGCGGAGATCGTTACGGCGACGTCGATCTCGAGATCAGCGAGAACGATGTTCTCGTCCCGGTCGCCGGCATCCTCGATGTACTCGACAGTTACGCCTTCGTGCGCACCAGTGGCTACCTGCCCGGCCCCAATGACGTCTACGTCTCGCTCTCGCTCGTGCGCAAGCACGGCCTGCGCAAGGGCGATGCGATCATCGGCCAGGTTCGCCAACAGCAGCCGACCGAGGGCGGCGGAGACCGCCGCGAGAAGTTCAACCCGCTCGTGCGCATCGACAGCGTCAACGGCGCCGATCCCGAGACCGCGCGCAATCGCGTCGAGTTCGGCAAGCTGACCCCGCTCTACCCGCAGGATCGCCTGCGCCTCGAGACCACTCCGGGCAACCTCACCACCCGTGTCATCGACCTCGTCGCGCCCATTGGCAAGGGCCAGCGCGGCCTGATCGTCTCGCCGCCCAAGGCCGGCAAGACCATGGTGCTGCAGTCCATCGCGAACGCCATCGTCACGAACAACCCCGAGGTTCACCTCATGGTCGTTCTGGTCGACGAGCGACCCGAGGAAGTCACCGACATGCAGCGCTCGGTCAAGGGCGAGGTCATCGCCTCGACCTTCGATCGGCCTGCCGAGGATCACACGATCATCGCCGAGCTCTCGATCGAGCGTGCCAAGCGCCTGGTCGAGCTCGGCCACGATGTCGTCGTGCTGCTCGACTCCATGACTCGACTCGGCCGCGCCTACAACCTGGCGGCGCCCGCGTCGGGCCGAATCCTCTCCGGCGGTGTCGACTCCACTGCCCTGTACCCGCCGAAGCGCTTCTTCGGCGCAGCCCGGAATATCGAGAATGGCGGGTCGCTCACGATCCTCGCCACTGCACTCGTCGAGACCGGCTCGCGCATGGACGAAGTCATCTTCGAGGAGTTCAAGGGCACCGGAAACATGGAGCTCAAGCTCGATCGCCGTCTGGCAGACAAGCGGGTCTTCCCGGCGGTCGACGTCGATGCCTCGGGCACTCGCAAGGAAGAGCTCCTCATGTCGAATGACGAGCTCAAGATCGTCTGGAAGCTGCGCCGGGTGCTGCACGCCCTCGATCAGCAGCAGTCGATCGAGCTGCTCCTGTCGAAGCTGCGCCAGACCCAGAGCAATTACGAGTTCCTGCTCGAGGTCCAGAAGACCACTCCTGCAGCAAGCGGCTCCTCCGACGAGGAGTAGGCGCCACCCCGGGGCGGGGGAGTCGAATGACGGCCCCCGGCCTCGTGGGAAAGCCCGATTTTCCCGTTTTCCCCGAGCGATGTCATACTGGGGTTCTCGCGGTTCACGGCACGAGGCCGACCCGCGGGTCGACAAGGAGAAGCAATGAAGGCAGATATCCATCCCGCGTACGGTGAGACGACCGTGACCTGCTCCTGCGGCAGCACCTTCGTCACCCGCAGCACCGCGAAGAACGGCTCGATTCACGCCGATGTCTGCTCGCAGTGCCACCCGTTCTACACAGGCAAGCAGAAGATCCTCGACACGGGCGGCCGTGTCGCGAAGTTCGAAGGCCGTTACGGCAAGTCGACCACCAAGTAGTTACTTCCCCGGGCGCCGGCCCCGGGGCGGC
>JBEGLG010000024.1:0-3422 GCA_041183645.1 Actinomycetota bacterium
CAGCGGGGTCACGGTCATCGACCGTGACCCCGCTGCTTTTCGCCCTGTTCGCTCGTAGGGGAGTGGCACCTTCACTCGAAGCCGGGCGGGTTAGAGTCACATGATGAACTCGTTGCTCGGTCGCTACCTTCGACCGCATCGACTTGTCCTGGTGCTGATCGCCTTCCTGCTGCTCATCCAGGTCATCACCAACCTGTATCTCCCCAACCTGAATGCCGACATCATCAATCAGGGCGTGATCACGGGCGATATTGGTTACATCCTGCGCGCAGGCGGGCTGATGCTCCTGATCTCGCTCCTCCTCGGTATCTCCTCCGTCATCGCCGTCTACTTCAGCGCCCGCACGGCGATGCGACTCGGTCGAGATATCCGCGGAGATCTGTTCCGACGTGTCGAATCGCTGTCACTGAGCCAGGTCAATGCCCTCGGCGTGCCCTCGCTCATCACGCGCAACACCAATGACGTGCAGCAGATCCAGATGCTTGTCATGACCGGTCTCACGATGATGATCCTCGCCCCGATCACCGCTATCGGTGCGGTGATCATGGCCATTCGCGAGAACGCCCAGCTGTCGCTGCTTCTCATCGTGATCATCCCGCTGATGCTCGCCGTCATCTCGATCATGGTGTTCAAGGCGATACCGCTCTTCAAGGTGATGCAGGTCAAGATCGATCGCGTCAATCAAGTGCTGCGCGAGAATCTCACCGGTATTCGCGTCGTGCGAGCCTTCAACCGGACTCCGATCGAGGAAGTTCGCTTTGCCGAGGCCAATGCCGATCTCACCGGCACCACGCTGAAGGTCACGCGAATCTTCGCGCTCGTGCTGCCGATGCTCCTGCTGATCATGAACCTGTCATCAGTGGCCGTGCTCTGGTTCGGCGGCCATCTCGTGGCCGAGGGCTCGATGCCCATCGGCAATCTGACCGCGTTTCTCGCGTACATCATGCAGATCCTGTTCTCGGTGATGATGGCGGTCATGACCTTGATGATGGTTCCGCGGGCGGCGGCCTCCGCAGATCGCATCAACGAGGTGCTCGATACCGTCCCCGACATTGTCGACATGCCCCATCGCGATATTCTCGATGGCGAGCGCGTCGGTCATGTGGTCCTGCGCGATGTCAGCTTCCGCTATCCCGGTGCCGAGGAGGCCATCCTCCAGGGCATCGACATCGACTTCCCGCCCGGAACGACCACGGCGATCATCGGCGGCACCGGCTCGGGCAAGACCACGGTCGTCAATCTCATCCCGCGCCTGCTCGACGTCACCTCGGGCTCGGTCGAGGTCGCCGGACGCGATGTCCGAGACATCCCCCAGGAAGAGCTCTGGCAGTCCTTCGGCCTCGTGCCCCAACGGGCCTTTCTCTTCTCCGGCACCATCGCCAGCAACCTTCGCTTCGGCTCACCCGAGGCCTCCGAGGATCAGATGTGGGAGGCCCTGCGCATCGCGCAGGCCGAGGATTTCGTGCGCGCGCTTCCCGATCAGTTGGAGTCACCGGTCGACCAAGGGGGAGCCAACTTCTCGGGCGGCCAGCGTCAGCGACTGGCCATCGCGCGAGCACTCGTGCGGCGCCCCCCGATCTACGTCTTCGACGACAGCTTCTCGGCACTCGATTACGCAACCGACGCCAGACTCAGGCGCGCACTGCACGACTCCACTCAGGGGGCGACTGTCATCATCGTCGCGCAGCGCGTGGCCTCCATCACCACGGCTGATCAGATCCTGGTGATGGATGAAGGTCACATTGTCGGCCGTGGCACCCATCGCGAACTGCTCGACACGTGCGAGACCTACCGCGAGATCGTCGACTCCCAGGCCGAGGCGGCCGAGGCCTCATGAGCGCTCAGCGTCCCCCTGCACCCCCTGTTCGCGGCCCCATGGGCGGCGGGCCTCCGGGCATGGCCATGACTCCCTCCGCGGAGAAGGCGAAGGACTTCCGCGGATCCCTTCGGCGATTCGGCTCGCGGCTGCGACCCGAGCGCAGGATTGCCGTGCTCGTGCTGATGCTCGGCATTGCGAGCGTCTTCCTCACGGTGCTAGGCCCGAAACTGCTCGGTAACGCCACGAACCTGATCTTCGACGGGGTCATCGGGAGCCAGATTCCGGCAGGAGTGACCCAGGCGCAGGCGGTGGCGCACCTTCGTGCCACCGGCCAGGGCACCCAGGCCGACATGCTCGCCGCGATGACGATTACCGATGGTGTCGACTTCGCCGCCCTGGCCCGATTGCTGGCGCTCGTGGCCGTCGTCTACTTCCTCGCGTCAGTGCTCTCGTGGGCCCAGAACTACTTGATGGCGGGTGTCACCCAGCGCACCATGTATCGCCTGCGCGAGGAAGTCGACGCCAAGCTCGGCCGGCTTCCGCTCAGCTACTTCGACTCGACCTCGAGGGGCGACCTGCTGAGCAGGGTGACCAACGACATCGACAACATCTCGATGACACTTCAGCAGACCCTCACTCAGCTGGTGACCGCCGTTCTCACGGTGATCGGCGTGCTCGCGATGATGATCTGGATCTCGCCAATTCTCGCCCTCGTCTCGGTGCTCACCGTTCCGCTCTCCCTTATCGTCACCATGGTCATCGCGAAGCGCTCGAAGCCTCATTTCGCGGCTCAATGGAAGTCCACCGGTGAGCTGAACTCGCATGTCGAGGAGATGTTCTCCGGCCATGAGCTGGTGCGCGTCTATGGTCATCGTCAGCGTGCGATCTCGGATTTCGATCGCACTAATGAGGAGATGGCCGAGAGCAGCTTCAGGGCGCAGTTCATCTCCGGCATCATCCAGCCGTCGCTCATGCTGATCTCGAATCTCAACTACGTGGCGATCGCGGTCTTCGGCGGCATGCGCGTGGCGAGTGGCTCCATGTCGCTGGGCGATGTGCAGGCCTTCATTCAGTACTCGCGGCAGTTCACGATGCCGATCACGCAGATCGCGGGCGTGGCCAACCTGCTGCAGTCAGGTGCTGCCTCCGCCGAGCGAGTTTTCGAGCTCCTCGATGCCGAGGATCAGGAGCCCGACCCCGAGCAGCCGATCCCACTCACCGATGTGTCAGGTCGCATCAGTTTCGAGAACGTACGCTTCCGCTACCTCGCCGACACCCCGCTCATCGAGGACATGAGTCTCGACGTCGTGCCGGGCCAGACCGTGGCCATCGTCGGGCCCACGGGTGCCGGCAAGACAACTCTCGTCAACCTCCTGATGCGCTTCTACGAGATCGAGGCAGGTCGCATCCTGATCGACGGCGTCGACTCGCGTGCCGCGACTCGGGCTGATGTCCGACGTTGCTTCGGCATGGTGCTGCAGGACACCTGGCTCTTCGAGGGCACCATCTACGACAACATCGCCTACGGGGCCGATGATCCGACTCCCGGTGATGTGGAGCGCGCGGCGAGAGCGTCGTTCGCCGAGCACTTCATTCGCACGCT
>JBEGLG010000025.1:0-9946 GCA_041183645.1 Actinomycetota bacterium
CCTAGGTCACGACCTGGAGAAGAGACCCACGATCGTGATCACGAGCAGGAGGAGCAGCACTGCGGCAGGCAGGGCCTGCGAGACCTCGCGCAGGCGGATGTGCGTGTAGATGGCGAGCAGCATCGCGAGGGCCAGCCCGATCGCGGCGAGGGGTGTGAGCCAGGGCAGGATCCCGGTCAGCGCCGGGAGCACCAGGCCGATGCCGCCGAGCAGCTCGACGAGCCCGATCACCTTGATTCCCCGCGAGGTCACCCCGCGTGCCCATTCCATGCGCTCGACGAGGCGATCCTTGGGCGTGCTGAGCTTCATCAGGCCGGCGCCGATGAAGGCGATCGCGAGGAGGAATTGCAGGACCCAGGTGAGGATTCCCATCGTGACCCCTCTCTGACCGCTCAGGCAGCCGTTCGTCGCGTCCGCGCCGAAATTAGCAGATAGCCTCGGGCCGTGGCCGACTTCGTGTACCCCCCGATCGTCTTCGCAGCGAAGTCCGTCTTCAGGGGGCTCGGCATCCGGTTCAGTATTGAGGGGGCCGAGAATCTCCCTCGGCAGGGCGGCGTCGTTCTCGCGATCAATCACACGAGCTACCTTGACTTCGCTCTCGGAGGCATTCCGGCCGAGGCCATCGGTCGTCATGTGCGGTTCATGGCCAAGGACGGCATCTTCAAGCACCGCATCGCCGGTCCGCTGATGCGCGGGATGAAGCACATTCCTGTCGATCGCGAAGCGGGTTCTCAGTCGTTCCGTGATGCGGTCGGCGCATTGAAAGCCGGCGAGATCGTTGGGGTGTTCCCCGAGGCCACGATGAGCAAGTCATTCGAGATCAAGGAATTCAAGAACGGCGCGGTGCGGATGGCGATGAGTGCCAAGGCGCCGATCGTGCCGATGATCATCTACGGCGGCCAGCGCATCCTGTACTACGGCCACAAGGACCTCACGCGTGGTCGCACGGTGTGCCTGACCCTTGGCGAGCCGATGTACCCCGAGCGAGGGCAGGATCCCGACGCGCTCACGGTCGAGCTGCGCGCTCGCATGCAGCGACTTCTCGACGAGACCCTCGATCGCTACCCGGCGCCGCTGCCCGGCGAGGACGCCTGGTGGCTGCCGCGACGACGTGGCGGAACTGCACCTGAGTTCGTTCCCGAGTCTCCCGAGATCTAGCTAGCGCGGCAGTCGCGTGCGCAGGAGCGACTCCTGCACGACAGAGGCGACCAGGATGCCGTTCAAGTCGTAGAAGAGCCCTCGCGCGAGGCCATGGCCTCCGCGCGCGATGGGGGTGTCCTGCGCGAAGAGCATCCACTCATTCGTGTTGATCGGCGCATGGAACCAGACCGCGTGATCGATGGACGCCAGCATGAGGTCGTGGGCCGCGGTCTTGCCGCCATGCGGCGCCAGGGCCGTGCTCACCATCGTGAGATCGGAGAGATAGGTCAGGGCCGAGGCCTGGATCAACGGCTCATGCGGCAGTTCCTCGGGAATGCGCACCCACGAGATTCCCTCGTATCGCCCGTCCTTCAACGGCATGGTCGCATCGGCGTCGATGATGCGGAGTTCGAATCCCTGGCTCTCGGCGTCGTGCATTCCGGTCTCGTCCTCATTGAGATCGGCATGACGCGGGAGCAGGATCGCGGCGACATCATCGGGTAGCGGTGCCTCAGGCTCGGCGAACTGGTGCATCGGTCCCTGCTCGACCAGTGCGAAGGAGGCCGTCATCATGAAGATGGTCTCGCCATGCTGCACTGCACGCACGATGCGAGTGGAGAACGAACGACCGTCGCGTGGGCGCTCGACGAGATACGTGATCTGGTCGGAGGAGCGGCCGGGCCGGAGGAAGTAGCCGTGCAAGGAGTGCACCTGGCGCTCATCGCCCTCGACAGTGGCGCCGGCCGCCATCATCGACTGGGCCGCGATCTGCCCGCCATAGGCACGCAGGGGAGAGCCCGCATGGCACAGGCCGGTGAAGATGTCGCGATCGACCTGGGTCAGGTCAAGGCGGCTCAGGAAGGAATCGCGTTGCTGGGGGCTCACGAGTTCATTGTCCATGCTCCTGCGACCGGGCGAGGCAAGTTGGTCCCGGGCAGGTCGCCCGGCCCTCGTGAATTGCCTGCGAAGTACCACGGAGTGTGTGACTATTCGCGGGATCGAAGTACGCACAGCCAAGGAGTGCAGATGTCGATGATCGACCGCGTTGACCCGGAGTCACGGATCCCGCTGGATGCCCTGAACGCCGCCATGCCGGGCGGCTTCAATGCGATTGCCGATCTCCCCACTCGCCGGGCGACTCTCGACGGCATGCTGGCGATGATGACGGCCGACATCCCGCCGAACCCGAACATCTCGATCGAGGACTCAAGCATCCCCGGCCCGGCCGGTGCCCCAGATGTGGCCATCCGCATTTACCGTCCGAACTCGCCCGCGGCCAGCAAGCCCGGCATCTTGTTCATCCACGGTGGCGGCATGATCCTCGGCAATCTCGAGACCGACAGCCTGGCGGCTGCGGCTCTCTGCGAGTTCACGGGCGCGGTCGTCGTGTCCGTCGACTACCGCCTGGCTCCCGAGAACCCCGCACCTGCTGCGATCGAGGACTGCTATGCGGCCCTGCGGTGGATGCATGCGGCGTCGAGCGAACTCGACTTCGATCCGACTCGTCTGGCGGTCTATGGCGGAAGCGCGGGCGGTGGCCTGGCGATCGCGACCGCGCTCGTTGCTCGAGATCGCGGCACGCCGATCATCTCGTTCGTCATGGCACCGTATCCGATGATCGATGATCGCAATGAGACGGAGTCCAGCAAGGCCGTGGTCGACCTGGGAATCTGGGATCGCGCGGGCAACATCGAGGCCTGGGCCTGGTATCTCGGGGGCAAGCCGGCCGATCAATACTCGGCACCGGCTCGTGCGACCAACCTGAGCAACCTTCCGCCGATGTTCATCGATGTGGGCGACTGCGACATGTTCCTCGACGAGGACACCGCGTTCGTTGAGCGGCTTCGCGCGGCAGGCGGCTCAGTCGAGTTCACCGTGTATCCGGGCGCGTATCACGCCTCCGAGGTGTTCGCTCCCGAGGCTGCGCTGAGTGCCACGATCACGGCCCGTCGCATCGAGGCACTGAAGGCAGCACTCGCGTAGCAGTCGTTAATCGAAGAGCTGCCACGCGAGAGCGATCGAGACCCCGAGCAGCACGCACTGCAGGATTCGGGTCGCTGCTGTGGGGCTGATGCGACGAAGGAGCAAGGTGCCGAGCGGTGCGCCGATGATGCCGCCGACGCCAAGAAGCACGCCCGTGGCCCAGTGAATGTTGCCGTCCAGGAGTGCGTGTCCCGCCACCGCGGCTGCGCTCGAGAGCATGATCACCGCGAGCGAGGCTCGCGCCGCGATCTTGATCGGCGTCGCGAGCCACAGGATCTGCAGCGGAACCACGATGAGGCCGCCGCCGATGCCGAACAGGCCCGCGAGGAGGCCGCCCGAGCCGCCGGTCGCCGCATACTCGAGAGCGGTGGGCACCTTTCCTTGATCATGATGCTCGTGCTCGGCCGGCTTCCGTGCTGTCAGCACGATGTTGGTCAGGTTAAGCAGAATGAAGCCGACGATGAGCAGCTTGCCGGGCAGCTGCAGGGCGATCCACGCACCGAGCGGCGCGACGATGATCGCGGGAATTCCGAGCCACATCACTCGCCGCCAGGGCACGAGCCCGTGGCGAGCATTGGTTAGCGTGCCTGACGCACTCGTGATGAGAATGCCTAGATTGCTCGTCTCGAGCGCCTGCACGACGGGAAGCCCGGCGAAGATGAGCACCGGCACGAAGAACATGCCGCCCCCGCCGCCTGTCAGTCCGGCGAGCAGGCCCGCGGCAATCGCGGTGAGAAACTCCAGAATCAGCATGCGGTGACCTGCTGACCTGAATGCATGCCGCAACGCTAACGCCCCGCCAGGCGCCAACTACGCTCGTTCCTCGCAGGGTGTCGATGCTCACAACCACGGGAGTTACAGATGAATCGCCGGCTGATCGTTGCGCTGCTCGTATCCGTGCTCGCCGCTGGTGCTTTCGCGCCCACCGCCGGCGCTGCTGCAGCTGATTCTTCGGTGAATCAGATCGGCACCTATGACTACCTGGTCTCGCCTGATTACGACGGCCTCGCGCCGGTCGCCTCGGCCTCGGGAGGCATGACTCTCGGCCTGGGAACCTTCGATCATCTCGATGGTGAGCTGGTGATGATCGGCGGTCAGGTATACCGAGTCGGAACAGACGGCACTCCGATGCGGGTCGACGGAAGCCAGAGCACGCCCTTCTTCGAGTCGGTGCGGTTCGTGCCCACCGCCTCGGGTCCCGTGCCGCCCGGTACTACATGCGCGAACCTTCTCGCTGCGGTGAACGCACTCATCGGCTCGACCACCGGAATGGTCGCGGTGCGGGTTCGCGGCACGTTCACTGACATCACCTTCCGCAGCGTGCCTGCGCAGACGGCTCCCTATCTTCCGTTGGCGCAGGTAGTCGCCAAGCAGACTCTCTTCCCCCTCGGCCAACGACGCGCAGTGCTGGTCGGCTTTCGCACCGGCCCGGATCTTGCCGGCATCGGCGCCCCGGGGCTCCACCTGCACGGCCTGACCTCGGACCGTTCGGGTGGCGGACACGTGATCTCATGCGTTGCGGGAAATGACGTTCAGTTGTCAGTGCAGCGCACCGCAGGAGTGCGCGTGAGTGGCGCTTCGTAGCGACCCACTCGAACGGCTAGGACCTCTGCCGTCCTTCCTCGCGCGCGGCCGCGGCTGGCAGGATGACGCACATGGTCGACATGGAGTCCCAGGATCCCTGGTCGGGCGAGCTGGAGATCGCTCGTGCCGAGAATCTCGCGAATTGGAGTGAGCGAGCCTCACTGCATGCGAGGTCTGACGGGTATGGCCTGCGCCGCCTGATCGAGAACCCCGATGCGCTGAGCGATGTCGTCCGCTTTGACCTGCCGCGGCTGGGTGACATCTCTGGGCTTCGTGTCCTGCACCTGCAGTGCCACATCGGCACCGACACCATCTCCCTCGCCCGGCTGGGGGCGAAGGTGACTGGCCTGGACTTCTCGGCCGCGGCGGTAGATGAGGGTCGTCAGCTTGCGGCCGAATGCGGACTCGACGTTCGATTCGTGGAAGGTGATGCCTACGAGGCGGTCGAACTCCTCGGCGCTGAGACCTTCGATCTCGTATACACGGGCATCGGGGCACTGTGCTGGCTCCCGCGGGTCGATGCGTGGGCACGGGTGGTCCGCGGAATGCTCGCTCCCGGCGGACGCCTCTTCATTCGTGAAGGTCACCCGATGCTGTGGTCACTCGACGAGAGCGTGACCGACCGGCTCGTGGTGGGCTACCCCTACTTCGAGACTCCGCAGCCGCTCACCTTCCACGAGTCGGGGTCCTACGTCGAGACCGACCGGCCCTTGCAGGCGACCACCTCGCATTCGTGGAACCACGGTCTCGGCGAGATCATCACGGCCTTACTGGATTCCGGAATGCAAGTCACGTCGCTGGTTGAGCACGACAGCGTGCCCTGGGAGGCGCTACCCGGCCAGATGGAACGCGACGAGAACGATGATTGGCGGCTCGTCCACGGCCGCGAGCGGCTTCCGCTGACTTACACGCTCACTGCGCAACGGGTGGACTAGGTGGCCGGCGAAGGCACATAGTTGGGGAGTCGCACGTGTTGCGTGACCACAGACGGGAGGCGCAGGTGAATCGCGACGAAGCGGCGTTCTTGCTCGGCGTTCCTGTTTCCGCGGATCCAGACGCCGTTCGCCACGCATGGCGAATGTGGGCTCGAATCGCTCATCCGGATGTCGATGGGGATCCTGCCCATTTCGCTCAGCTTGATGCGGCACGTCGGATTCTTCTTGAGGCGGCTCCCGAGGAGCCTTCCGTGATCATCTCCGCACCGCGACATACCTGGTCAGAAGTGGTGCGCCGGCCTGCGCACCCGGTCGCGGTGGCCTCATCAGCACTCGTGACGATTCTTCTTGCCGCTGTAGCGGGTTTCTCGTCATTGCCGTACCCAGTTGCCGTAGCAGCGTCGTCTCTTGCTGCGGCTGTGTGGACCGTGTGGGCTGCGTCTGAGTTACTTTCCCGGGGCGCCGATCACGGTCATCGAATCGCCGCACTGGCGCTGCTGTGGCTTCCCATCGCAGCGATGCAGGTACTCGTATCGATTCTCGTGGGCGCAAGTCTTGTGCCGGTCCTGCCGCTACTGGCACTGCCCTTCGTGGCGATCGTTGCTTTGGTGAATCCGGGTGCGGGACTGTGGCGAACCGTGGCAGGTCGAGGCTGATTCGCTCGTGCCCGTGCGCCCGGAGGGACTCGAACCCCCAACCGACTGGGTAGAAACCAGGAGCTCTATCCATTGAGCTACGGGCGCGCGCTCACCCGGCATGCGGGCAGGCGAGGCCCATTCTTCCTCCTCCCGCGGCCTGCGGGCACGGCAGGTGCGAGACTAGGGACATGCCCGCCAGCCATGCCCCCTCCGTCCTCATCACCGGCATCCATACCGCCGTCGGCGAGGCTGTCGGCTACGAGTTCATTCGCAATGGCTGGTTCGTGATGGGCGCCGATGAGCTGGCCCACACCTCGCACTTCAGCCGCGCCCAGATCCGCACCGAGATCGGCAACCTGGAGTCCTATCGCACGATGATCGAGCTGGCCGCGATCCGGGGCAACGGCCTCGATGCCGTGATCAACTGCGATCGCGTGCCGATCACTGATCCCGCCGGCATCGAATTCATCCGTGCCGCCGCCGAGCCGTTCGTCAGCGACATGAACGGGGCGATCGTGAACCTGCTGGGCATCGAGGAGATTCGCTCGCACAGCCTCGCCGAGATCACCTCGGTGACGTCATCGCTGGCCGCGATGGAGCCGCGCGTGCGCATCAACACCGTCGCTCCGTATCTCACGGTCGAGGCTCATGGCTCGCGCCTGCCGTACGCCGGCACAGATGCCGATGCCTTCCTTCAGCATCTCAACGCAGAGGAAAGAGCAACTCGTGAGCCGCTGAGCATCTACGAGATTGCCGAGACCGTGCATTACTTCGTCGCGAATCCCGAGCGACTGACCGGCGTGACCTTCAGCGCCGATGACTCGCTGCCCGTCTGGGCGTAGCTCAGGCCGAGGCTGCGGCTCGCGCCGCAGCAGGTGCTGCAGCGCTGATCGTCTCGAGCTCGCGATCGCCATGAGCAGCGGAGACGAACCATGCCTCATACGCCGACGGCGGAAGCCAGACACCGTTCTGGAGCATCGAATGGAAGAACGCGCCGAAGGCCTTCGTGTTCTGGGTCTTCGCCTCGTCGTAGGTATGCACGAGCTCACTCGTGAAGAACCAGGTGAACAGGTTTCCGGCGCGCTGGGGTGAGTTCGGGACGCCCGCGGCATTGAGCGCATCGGTGATGATCGCCTGCACCTGGGTCGCGGTGCTATCGAGATGCGCATAGACATCGTCGGTGCAGTGCTGCAGGGTGACGAGCCCGGCGGTGGTGGCCGTGGGGTTACCGCTGAGCGTGCCTGCCTGGTAGACCGGGCCTGCAGGGGCGAGAAGATCCATGACATCGGCGCTGCCGGCGACCGCTGCGAGCGGCATGCCGCCGCCGATGACCTTGCCGAAGGTGAAGAGATCAGGAGCCCAGCCCTCGGCCTTGCCCTCGATGCCCCACCAGCCATCGCGCGCGACGCGGAAGCCGGTCATGACCTCGTCGAGGATCATCACGGCGCCGTGCCGAGTGGTGATGTCGCGGATCGCCTTGTTGAATCCGGCGGGCGGCGGAACGACACCCATGTTCGCGGGGATCGCCTCGGTGATGACGGCGGCGATGCGGTTGCCGTGCTCCGCGAAGAGAGTCTCGAGCGCCGCGATATCACCGTAATCAAGGGTGAGTGTGTCCTTCGCGGTGCCCTCGGTGACGCCGGGGGAGTCAGGCAAGCCGAGGGTGGCGACACCCGAGCCTGCCGCGACCAGCATCGAGTCGGCATGACCGTGATAGCAGCCGGCGAACTTCACGATGACATCGCGACCGGTCTTCGCGCGGGCCAGGCGCAGCGCGGTCATGACCGCCTCGGTGCCCGAGTTGGTGAAGCGCACGCGATCGACGGGGCCGACTCGGCGCACGATCTCCTCGGCGAGCTCGACCTCGGGAGGGCACGGTGCGCCGAAGGAGAAGGAGTCGGCGATGGCGTGCTGCGTCGCCTCGACGACGGCAGGATGCGCGTGGCCGAGGATCGCCGGGCCCCAGGCGCCGACGAGGTCGACGTACTGCTTGCCCTCGACATCAGTGATGATCGCTCCGTGGGCACTGGCCACATACGGGGGCGTGCCGCCGACCGAGCGGAAGGCGCGTACCGGCGAGCTCACGCCGCCCGGAATCACCTGCTGGGCGCGTGCGAACCAGGCTGCCGAGCTATCGGTCACGATGCTTCCCTCTGTCGTTACTTGATGAGCCGGGCAACCTCGGTCGCCCAGTAGGTGCAGATGATGCTGGCGCCGGCGCGCTTGACGCTCATGTGAGCCTCGAGGATCGCGCGCTCGCGATCGATGCTGCCGGCGGCGGCAGCAGCCTCGATCATCGCGTACTCGCCCGAGACGATGTAGGCGGCGACGGGAACGTCGACGGCATCGGCGGTTCGCGCCAGGATGTCGAGGTAGGGGAGCGCGGGCTTGACCATGACGATGTCGGCACCCTCGGCAATGTCGAGCCGCACCTCGCGAAGTGACTCGATCGCATTCGCGGGATCCTGCTGGTAGGTCTTGCGGTCGCCTTGAAGTGCTGATTCGACGGCATCACGGAACGGACCGTAGAACGCGGAGGCGTACTTGGCCGCGTACGCCAGGATCGCGGTGTCGACGTGACCGGCATCGTCGAGTGCATCGCGCACGGCGCCGACCTGTCCGTCCATCATCCCGCTGAGGCCGAGGATGTCGGTGCCGGCCTCGGCGAGGGTGATGCCCATCTGCTGGTAGACGGCGAGCGTGGCGTCGTTGTCGACATGTCCGTCGGCATCAAGCACTCCGCAGTGACCATGCGAGGTGAATTCGTCGAGGCACAGATCGGCGATTACCGGCAGCGAGTCGCCGGTGGCCTGCTTCGTCCAGCGCACGGCCTCGGCCAGGATGCTGTCGCTCGCGATGGCGACATCGCCGCAGGCATCGCGCTCCTTCGGCACTCCGAAGAGCATGATCGCGCCGACGCCGGCCTCAGCGGCCTCGGTCGCCGCGCGCATCAAGGAGTCGCGTGAGTGCTGCACGACTCCGGGCATCGAGCCAATGGCGATCGGCTCGGTTGCGCCCTCGCGGACGAAGACGGGCAGTACGAGATCGGCCGCGGAGAGCCGGTTCTCCTGCACCATGCGACGAATGGCCGCCGTGCGACGAAGTCGGCGAGGGCGCTCGATGAGGTCGAAGCGATCAGCGGGAGTGCTCATGCGCGTCAGTCTAGGTGCCGGAGATCACCGGGCGCTGGGCTCGGGCATTGGGGCAGCAGGTCTCCGAGCAGAACGCCCTCCACGACTCCGGCACCTCACCACGAAGGGACTCCTCGATCCGGTCGACAAGCGAGGCCACGAACCGCGCATCGGTGCCCGGGGTCGACACGCGCTCGAAGGCCAGCCCGAGCTCGAGAGCGGTCTCCTTCGCCTCGTGGTCGAGATCCCAGATCACCTCGACGTGGTCGCTGACGAAGCCGATCGGCACGACCACGACCGCGTCAAGGCCGGTCGCCGCGGCGCTGCGGATGGCGTCATTGATGTCGGGCTCCAGCCAGGGCATGGTCGGGGGTCCGCTGCGCGACTGGTAGACGAGGGCCCATTCGGGAACTGCGCCACCGCGTGCGGCGTGCACCGTCGCGATAACCGACTCGATGGCTTGCTCATGCTGCTGGGCGTAGATACCCAGGGACTCGCCTTCGGCTCCGCGAAGCTCGACGGGGCCTGAGGTCTG
>JBEGLG010000026.1:0-6059 GCA_041183645.1 Actinomycetota bacterium
CGCTCCATGATCGTGCCGTGATCGCGGCCGATCTGCTCAATCGCGGAGTCGTGTCGTACTCGTCGCAGCTCTAGGCGCTCAATCTCGCCAGTTGCTTGATGAGATCGGCGTACTGCCGCTCGACACCCCATTCGGCCAGTAGGCCGTCGAGTGCGCTCGGATCCCTTGGCTCGAGGGGGAGGCGAGTATCGCTGTCGAGCACGGGAGCGTCGATGGCCGCGGTCGACACGAACCGAGCCATGCGGGCCTGATCAGCATGCTCGACGAGAAGTCCGGCAATTCGAGGGGTCAGTGGCTTGGCGATCTGCGCTGAGTGAGCGGCGTCGAGAACGGCGTCGAGTGAGCCGAAGTGGTTGATCAATGACGACGCGGTCTTCGGGCCGACTCCGGGGATCCCGGGGATCCCATCGGAGGCATCGCCGCGCAGAGCTGCGAAATCAACGTAGCAGCGGGGATGCACGCCGAATCTCTCGAATGCGAGTTCCGGAGTGAGCAGTGGCCATTTCTCCATGCCGCCATTGACGGTGAGCAGGACGGAAACGCGATCGCTCACGAGCTGAACCATGTCGCGGTCGCCGGTGACCACCGTGCTTGGTCCGGGGCATGCGGCGGCCAGCGTGGCGATGACGTCATCGGCCTCGTAACCGCGAGCGCCAGGCCGCGCGATACCGGCGGCATCGAGAATTGCTGCCAGGGCGTCGATCTGGGGGGAGAGGGTGTCGGGTACCTCTTCGGCACCATCGGTCTCGTCGGCGAGCCGGTGTGTCTTGTACGAGGGCAGGGCATCAACTCGCCACTGCGGACGCCAGTCGTCATCCCAGCAGGCCGCGAGTGCGGTGGGCTGCACCTGCGTGGCGATTCTGGTCAGGCTGGAGAGAAACCCGCGCAGCATGTTGTTCGGATGCCCATCGGGTGCTGTGAGCGACTCGGGGAGTGCGTAGTAGGCGCGGTAGTAGAGCGACGCGGTATCGAGCAGTAGGAGCACGCCTGATCATCCCATGGCTAGGCTGAGGGGGTGGGATTCGAGTCACGAGTGCAGGCCGCCAGGTCGTCTCTTCGCGCCGCCGGGGTTGATGCCTGTCTGGTCACTCCGGGTGCTGATCTCCGGTATCTCGTCGGCTACGACGCAAAGCCGCTGGAGCGCCTGACCTGCCTGCTCGTGCCCGCCGATTCCGAGCCGATCATGATCGTGCCGGCCCTCGAGCAGTTGGCGGCCCTGGCATCTCCACTTGCCGGACTCGGCATCGAAATCGTCACCTGGGGCGAGACAGATGACCCCATCGCACTTGTCGCCGATCGCCTTCGCGGGGTCACGACTGTTGCACTCGATGATCACATGTGGGCCGAGAAGGTGCTGCGCCTTCGTGCCGCCATGCCCGGTGTCGAGCAGCGAGCCGCCGGCTCGCTCTTGGGGGCACTACGACTTCGCAAGGATGCCGACGAGATTGCCTCGCTGGTCGCGGCAGGTGCGGCCATTGACGCGGTTCATGAGCGCGTGAGCGAGATCCTTCGACCGGGTCGCACCGAACGCGAGGTCGGTCGTGAGATTCATGATGCGATCATCGATGCCGGGCACGCTCATGTCGACTTCGTGATCGTCGCAAGCGGTCCCAACGGCGCCAGTCCGCATCACGATGTTTCTGATCGAGTGATCCGCGAGGGCGACGCAGTCGTCGTCGATATCGGCGGCACCATGCCCGACGGCTATTGCAGCGACAGCACCCGCACGTACGCCGTGGGGGAGCCCGATCCCGATTTCCTGCGCATGTACTCGATACTCCTGGAGGCGCAGCAGGCCGCTGTCGAGAGCGTGCGCCCCGGCATGACCTGCGAGGCCGTCGACGCCGTCGCACGTGACCTGATGGCAGCGGCCGGCATTGGTGATCTCTTCATCCACCGCATCGGGCACGGCATCGGACTCCAGTCACATGAGGAGCCCTATCTGGTGTCGGGCAATGCCCTGCCCCTCGAGCCCGGCATGGCCTTCAGTATCGAGCCGGGCTTCTATCTCGAGGGTCGCTTCGGTGCGCGAATCGAAGACATCGTGATCTGCACGGATGACGGAGTCCTGCCCGTCAATCATCGGCCGCACCACCTCCAGATCATCGGCTGACGGTGCGTCGATGACGCACGTGTATCGGGGTGCTCGGATGTCGCTTGCGCCATCGGCAGCTCCTTCGGCGCTGATCGTCGAGAACGGAGTCATCACCTGGGTGGGCACGGATGCGGAGCTTCGCGACCTGGCCGTGGCTCATGCGCGGATCACCGATGTCGAAGGAGCGCTCATCACCCCGGGGTTTGTCGATGCCCATGTGCATGCCACGAGTACCGGCCTCACCCTGCTCGGGCTTGATCTGAGTGCCGTGCGCTCGGCCGATGACCTGCTCGACGAGCTAGCCGCCGTGCACGAACCCCCGAGCCGGATCATCCTCGGGCATGGCTGGGATGAGTCCCAGTGGACGAATGTCACGTTGCCCACGCGTGATCAATTGGACCATGCCGCGCGGGGTGCCCGGGTGTACCTCACGCGCGCCGATGCGCACTCGGCCCTGGTGTCGAGTGCGCTCATTGCTGCAGTTCCCGACTGTCGCGGGATGCGCGGATTCGACGAGTCGGGGTGGGTCACGCAGGAGGCACATCACGCCCTTCGCGAGTACGCACTTGGGTCTGTGGCCACGGAGTCGAGGACTCGTGCGCAGGAAGCGTTCATGGCGCGTGCCGTGCGCTGCGGGATCGTGAGCGTGCACGAGATGGCGGGGCCTGTCATCAGCAGTGTCGACGATTGTCGCGATCTCCTCGCGACCGCTGCGCGCGTCGGCGGTACTCAGGTCATCGCGTATTGGGGCGAATTGGCGCAGGCAGGCGGCATCGAGACTGCCCGCGAGCTCGGCGCCCGCGGAACGGGCGGTGACCTCTTCGTCGACGGCTCCTTCGGGTCGCATACGGCCTGCCTTCACGAGTCGTATGCCGACCTTCCTGATTCGCATGGGCGTTCCTTCCTCGACGGCGACGCAGTGGTCGAGCACGTGGACCTCTGCGTGCGAGCCGACATTCAAACCGGATTCCATGCCATCGGCGACGCCGCGAATGATGCAGTGATCGAAGCATTCGCCCAGGCGGCGCGCGTGCACGGAACAGAGCGCGTGAGGTCCCACAGGCACCGCATCGAGCATGCGGAGGCGCTGAGCGCAGCCAATATCGAGATGTGCGCGCATCTAGGTCTCGTGGCGAGCATGCAGCCGGTCTTTGATGCACGCTGGGGTGGATCCGAGGGCATGTATGCCGCGCGTCTCGGGGCCATAAGAGCCGCAGCACTGAATCCCATCGGCGATCTGCGACGCAGTGGGGTAGCCGTTGCCTTCGGCTCCGATGCGCCTGTGACCCCGCTCGATCCCTGGGGTGCAGTGCGTGCTGCGGTGAACCACCGAAATTCATACCAGCGCATTGAGATATCCGAGGCGCTCGACTCGCATACTCGATTCGGCTGGCAGGCAGTGGGAATCGATGACGCAGGCCTCATCGCCGTGGGGCAGGCAGCGCACCTGGCCATCTGGGGGAGTGGCGGTGTTGATGCGTATCCCTCGAGCGGCAGCACGGCCCTGCGCACGGTGATCGACGGTATGAGCGTGTGGGATTCAGGCGAGCTCACGGATATCTCATGCTGAGGTCATGGTGGGCACGTGCAGCGCTGGGCCTGGTAGCAGGGCTTCTGCTGGCCATGGCCTTTCCGCCATTGGGGTGGTGGCCGATGGCGATCGTCGGCGTCGCGCTGCTGACCCTCGCCACCTTTCGAGCCAGGGCGTGGCCGGCACTGCTGGCCGGCGGCCTCGGCGGCAGCGTGTTCTTCCTGCTGCTCATGCCGTGGCTGAGGGTGATCGGTCCGGAGGCCTGGATCGGGCTCTCGCTCTACTGCGGCGCGTGGATTGCCCTGGTGGGCCTGGGTACCGCGTACCTCACGCGCGTGCGCTGGTGGCCCGTGCTCGTGCCCTGTCTCTGGGTACTCGAGGAATCTTTACGAGATCGACTTCCCTGGGGTGGATTCCCGTGGGGGCGTCTCGCGTACTCGCAGGCCGATGCGCCCTTCGCGCCGATCAGTCGTCTCGGAGGCATGCCGCTCCTCACCTTCACCGTGGCCGCTCTGGCTACGTCGGTTGTTGTCATCGTGCTGAGTGCACGAGATCGACGCGTGCATGCCGTCATCGCACTGGCGGCCATGGTCGTTCTCGTTCTCCTCGGAGTGACATCCATTCATGATGCACCTGCTGCGCAGGGGAGTGCCGTGGTCGCCGTCGTGCAGGGCGGTACCCCGCAGATGGGCATGGGTGCGATGGACGTGCGTCGACAGGTGCTCGACAACCATGTCGCACAGACCGAGCGCCTCGCTGCGGATGTCAGGGCGGGGAAGGTCCCGCAACCACAGGTCGTGATCTGGCCGGAAAACGCCAGCGATATCGATCCTTTCGAGGATCCGACCGCGGCCCGGGAGATTCAGGGCGCAGCCGATGCAGTGGGAGCGCCAATCCTTGTCGGGGCGGTGGCCAATGTCCCCGGTCAGCCCCAGTCACTGTGGAATCTGGGCATCGTCTGGAAGCCGACGACCGGTCCTTCCCAGCGATATGCGAAGACCCATCTGGTGCCCTTCGGCGAGTACATTCCCATGCGTGGCCTGATCGGCACGTGGTTTGCCGACTTCGCGCGCATTCCGCGTGATTTCGTCCCCGGCACGACATCCGGAGTCCTCCTGGCCGGCGGAATTCGCCTGGGCGACATCATCTGCTTCGAAGTGGCCTACGACGACATTCCCCGCGATGTGCTCAATGCGGGCGCACAGCTGCTGGTGGTGCAGACCAACAACGCCACCTATGGCGATACCTCGCAGCCGCAGCAGCAATTGGCGATCGAGCGCCTGCGTGCTCTCGAGTCGGCAGGAAGCCTGGCCGTGGCGGCAACCACCGGCGTCTCGGGTTTCGTCGATGCCGGGGGAGAGGTGACTCAGCAACTCGACTCGGGTGCGACCGGTTACCTCGTGAGTGACCTGCCTCTCATTGGCGGACGCACCGTGGCCACGGTGGCGGGACCTTGGCCTGAGTACGTGCTGAGCGCCTGCGCCCTTCTCGCGCTCATCGGAAGTCTCGCCGCCGCCCTGCGCCGTCGGCATGCTGCGAGAACGTAGGCTAGGCGGGTGAGCACCTCGACCTTCGCTGATCTCGGCCGCATCCTGGTCATCATTCCGACCTTCAATGAGCTCGAATCTCTGCCGGTCATCATCGGTCGCGTGCGCGCGTCAGTACCCGAGGCGCACATCCTGGTCGCCGACGACAACTCACCTGACGGAACCGGCAAGCTCGCTGATGATCTCGCGGCCGCCGATGATCACGTCAAGGTGATGCACCGCCTGGGCAAAGAAGGTCTTGGTGCCGCGTATCTCGCGGGATTCGCCTGGGCGCTAGAGCATGGCTACGACGTCGTGGTCGAGATGGATGCCGATGGCTCGCATCAGCCTGAGCAGTTGCCGCGACTGCTGGAGCAGCTGCGCACTGCGGACCTCGTGCTCGGATCCCGGTGGGTCGCCGGCGGCGGAACTGTCAACTGGCCGAAGAGCCGACAGTTCCTGTCCAAGGGTGGCAGCCTCTACACCCGCGTGATGCTCGGAGTTCCGCTGCGCGATGTCACCGGTGGCTACCGTGCTTTCCGTGCCGACACCTTGCGCAAGCTCGACCTGCATGAAGTGGCCTCGCAGGGCTATTGCTTCCAGGTTGATCTCGCCTGGCGTGCGGTTCAGCGCGGTCTCGTGGTCAAGGAGGTGCCGATCACCTTCGTCGAGCGCGTGGCCGGCTCCAGCAAGATGAGCCAGAAGATCGTGGTCGAGGCACTGTGGCGTGTCACGGTCTGGGGTGTCGATGACAAGGTCACCCGCGTGCGCAAGCGCACGCAGAAGCGGCGCGCGAGCAGTCGCTGATGTCACGCACGAAGATCATCGTCTTCGGCTATCCCATAGTCGAACTGATCGCACTGTGGCTCGTAGCCCAGTGGATCGGCTGGGGGAGCGCAATCATCCT
>JBEGLG010000027.1:0-9443 GCA_041183645.1 Actinomycetota bacterium
GGCAAGAGTACGCGGTGGTCTCCGGGGCCGGAAAAAGAGCGAGACCCCCAGGTCTCTGGTCACCATTCGCCTTCCCCTTGCGAAGGGTGCCTGTTATCCCGGGGGTCCCAGCGCCGAAAACCTAGGCACTGGCGAGGGGCGAGTCAACGCAAAAGAGCGAACCGCTCATCCGCCCTGTGGACACGTTGTGGACCCACTGGGGATGGGCAGTGCCATTCGTGTGGACGGTAGGTGCATAAGCCTGTGCACGACCGTGGGGACAAGGCGGACACCAGCGCTCTGACCAGGGGAAATGAATCCACATTCCTGTGGAGGAAAATTAGTTCAGGCAGAAAGGGCGGCAGTGATGAGTGCACGGACACTGTCATCGAGATCTGCGGGTAGGTCATCGAGGGTGAACCAGCGGAGGTCATCGGACTCCTCACTGATGACCTCCTGCGCCTCGGGTGCCACTAATCCGAGGAACTGCACATCGAGATGGGTGCTCTCATCGGCGGCACACCGCACGCGATGACGATCCAGGCGCAGCGGGAACTCGCTGATCTCGATCTCGTCGATGCCGCTCTCCTCGCGTGCTTCACGAAGTGCTGCCGCGCGCAAGGTCGCATCGCCGGGCTCGAGGTGACCGCCCATCTGCAGCCAGCGCCCTACCTTCGGATGCAAGGTGAGCAGCACGCGCGTGCGCGCATGATCCATGACGAGTGCACTGCCGGTGATATGACCGATACGGCACTCGCGCCAGGTGCCATCGGCATGCTCATCGAGATGTGCCACGTAGTCATCGCGAAGCCGTGCCTGGCTTTCGTCTGCCGGCTGCCAGGCCATCAGAACTTCGCGAGCATTCGCGTGCAGCGATTGGCTCATGCGTCGAAGTCGAAGTCAGCGTTGCTGCGCTCGACGAAGCCGAGCGGATCGGAGAGATCCTCAGCACTCGGCAGCAGGTCGGGGTGACCCCACAGGGCATCGCGACCCTCGGCACCGCCGCTGTGACGCACGGCGGCGAAGAGATTCGCGGCCTCGCGCAGTGCGCGCGGGCGAAGCTCGAGACCGACCAGTGTCGAGAAGGTTTTCTCGGCCGGGCCACCGGCAGCGCGACGGCGGCGAACTGTCTCGCGCACCTGCGCCGATGACGGGAGTCGATCGCCGATCGCTGCCTCGACAACATCGTCGACCCAGCCCTCGACAAGCGCGAGGAGAGTCTCGAGTCGGGCGAGTGCTGCGCGCTGCTCATCGGTGTCTTGCGGCTTGAGCAGCCCGGAGGCGAGGAGCTCCTGCATGGCCTCGGGATTGGACGGATCAATACCGCCCATCTGCTCGCTGAGCTGATTCGGATCGATGGTGATGCCGCGCGAGTACTCCTCGATCGCA
Organism: Actinomycetota bacterium; assembly: GCA_041183645.1. Taxonomy (GTDB): domain Bacteria; phylum Actinomycetota; class Actinomycetes; order S36-B12; family S36-B12; genus CAIKZY01. The sequence continues at coordinate 1,369 of JBEGLG010000027.1, forward strand.
CCGACAATGCGCGGACGCAGCCAGGCCACGTGCGCGAAGAGTCGCTGATGCGCAGACTCGCGCAGTGCGAGATACAGGCGCACGTCGTCAGCGGCGACGCCGATGCCCTCGCCGAACTCGGCGACATTGCGAGGCAGCAGTGTGGGCACTGAATCGTCGGTCAGCGGAATGCCGATATCGCCCAGGCTCACGACATCGCCCGCGAGACCGGCGAGTGCCTGGCCGAGCTGCATGCTGAAGGCCACGGCGCCGAGCTGCTGCACCATTCCCATCATCGGCGCGAGCATCTGCATCATCTCGGCGGGAACGCCCCCGGGGAACATGCCGCGCATCTGCTCGGGCAGTGCGGCCTCGAGATCCTCGGGCGAGAGGTTCGCGAGATCGGCACCCGACATCTGCGAACTCATCACATTGCTCATCGACGTGGCGATCGGCTCGACGATGCGACGCCAGGCCGGGATCGTGCCCTCGAGCCACTCGGCGCGGCTCCAGGCGCGGGGCTCGGCGGTCGACGCAGGAAACGTGGTGGCCTGGTCGAGCCAGATATCGGCAAGGCGCACGGAGTCGATGACCGCGCGACGCTCACTATCGCCGATCGAGGGGTCAGCGCCGATGGCCTTGCGGGCACCGTCGGTGACCATGGGCCAGTTCACCGGGCCACTTCCGGCCGTGCCCCCTTGCTGGAGCATCTGGCCGAGGTTCTGCAGGGCTGCGCCCAGGGAGTTCATGTCGAAGCCACCGGCACCGCCGAAGGGGTTACCGCCGGCACCTTCGTCGCCGCCACCGATACCGAAGCCGAAAGGCAGGTTTCCGCTCATGCGATCACGATACGTGGCAAAACGAAGGAGGGACGCCCGTGACGGGCGTCCCTCCTTACGCGTTCGCTGTAAGCGTGCGTACCGCTTATGCCTTGCCGAGGATGCGGGTCACCTTGGTGCCGCACGTCGGGCAGATGCCCTTCGCGAAACGACGACCGTTGGTCTCCTCGACGTTGCCGGTGAACTCGCGCTTCTCCTTGCACTTCACGCAGTACGCCTCGCCGGTGTAGCTCTCAGCCATGGGGCCCTCCTAGTTATCTCGGCGTCCGCCTCCCGTGAGGGACGCGGCGGGTGGCGTGCGCCACCTTTTCCCGCCTGTGCGGGCTGGTTCCACCATAGGGGAAGGTGAGGCGGATTCCCCCGTGCCGCGCGGCTTCTGGGGACGGCGCGCCCCATCATTTTCTGGGCAATTCAGACATTTTGCCCCGACTTTTCTCCCTGTGGACGGCAAGCGGTGATCCACAGGCCTCTCCCAGAACTCTCAGGCCATGAGCCGATCCACCGCCCCGACCGCTGACTCCAAGCCGCGGTATCGCCCCGACCAGCCGGTGCTGTGGCGCCGCGGGGGCTCGGTGCAGGTCGGCATGTCGATCGTCGACGAGGTGACCAGCGCTGATGTCGCCTGGGTCATCGGACTCGATGGCACGCTCACCGGCGCGCAGGTACGTGCGCAATGCCCCAGCACCTCGGCTCGTCGCCTCCTGCAGGCCGCCCTTGCCGCGGGCGCTATCGAGGATGCTCGAGTCACCTCCGAAGCCCTGCGCTGGACTCCGGCCGAGCATCGCGATCGAGTGATCGGCGATCTCGCCGCCGCGACTCACGCGTGGCACGACCCTGACCGGGCCACCACCGTGGTCGATCGCCGCCTGGCGGCGACCATCGCGGTCACGGGCGAGGGGGCGATGGCCGAGATACTTCGCCGGCTGATCCCGGCATGCGGCATGACCCTGGCCTCGGGTGAGCGCGCCCTGCTGACTGTCCTCGCCGAGCGTGGTCATCCCGAGGCATCGGCCGGCCCCGACACCGGCGAGCTCCTCGGCCCGCACCTGCCCGTGCGTGCGTACGCCTCGGTGGGCGTGTGCGGCCCCCTGGTCGTCCCTGGTGTCACCCCGTGCCTGCGCTGCCATGACCTGCACCGACGCGATCGCGATCCTGCCTGGCCGCTGCTCGGCGTGCAGTGGGCGCAGTGCGCTGATCGCCACTCGCCCCTCGACTCACTGCTCATGCATCAGCTCGCGTGCATGACGATCTCGCTCATTCGTCGATGGCTCGATGTGCCGGAGGCGACCGCCGAGTGGTCACGCACGGCCTATCGCCTTGAGCTCCCGCACAACGTGGTCGAAGCCGAGCATCGCCCCGCGCATCCCCTCTGCGGATGTCAGTGGCATGCCCTGGCGCGCACGAGCTGAGAAAGCGGGAGACAATGGCGCAATGGTCGAGCTTCCCCGTGGTGCACTGACGCGCGGCGTCAAGCTCGCCTCCCTGCCCGCCGCATATGCCGGCCGTACCGCCTGGGGGCTCGGCAAGCGCGTGGGCGGCAAGCCCGCTGAGGCAGTCGCCGCGGAATTGCAGGCGCGCACGGCGCAGCAGATGTTCAGCGTCCTCGGCGAGCTCAAGGGCGGGGCCATGAAACTGGGCCAGGCGATGAGCATCTTCGAAGCCGCACTTCCCGAGGATGTCGCCGGCCCGTATCGCGCCGCGCTGACCAAGCTTCAGGACTCCGCTCCCCCGCTGCCCGCCGAGAGAATCCATCGGATTCTCGAGGAGGAACTCGGCGCCGACTGGCGTGAGCGCTTCGCCGAGTTCGACGACATTCCTGCAGCAGCGGCATCCATCGGCCAAGTGCACAAGGCCGTCTGGCACGACGGCCGCGTGGTGGCCGTGAAAGTTCAGTACCCGGGTGCCGACAAGGCACTGATGTCGGACTTCAACCAGCTCGCGCGCATGGGCAAGCTCTTCGGCGCCTGGATCCCCGGTATCGAGATCGGTCCGCTGCTCGACGAGCTCAAGGCGCGCGTGGTCGAGGAGCTCGACTACCTGGCCGAGTCGCAGAATCAGCGCAAGTTCGCCGCGGCATTCGAGGGTGATCCCGAGGTCGTGATTCCACACGTGCTCGCGGCGGCCCCGCATGTTCTCGTTACCGAATGGGTCGACGGCGTCTCGATGGCCGTCATCATCCGCGAGGGCACCCAGGAGCAGCGCGATGCCGCCGGCTCGATGTACGAGCGCTTCCTGCTCTCGGGCCCGGCACGTGCAGGCCTGCTGCATGCCGACCCGCATCCCGGAAACTTCCGCATCACTCCCGAGGGCAAGTTCTGCGTGCTCGACTTCGGTGCCGTGGCGAATCTGCCCGACGGCCTGCCGATGGCGATGGGCACCCTGCTGCGCATCGCGAGCGCCGGCGATGCCGAGACAGTGATGGAAGGCCTGCGCGCCGAGGGCTTCATCCGCCCGAATATCGAGCTCGACCCGCAGAAGCTGCTCCAGTACCTCGACCCCTTTGTCGAGCCGGCCCGCCATGCCGAGTTCAGCTTCTCGCGCGAGTGGCTGCGCGGCCAGTTCACGCGGCTCAGTGACCTGCGCAATCCCGACGCCATGATCGGCATGAAGCTGAATCTGCCGCCGTCGTATGCGCTGATTCACCGCGTGTGGCTTGGCAGCATCGGAGTGCTGTGCCAGCTCGAGGCCACCGTGCCGGTGCGATCAACCCTCGTCGACTGGGTACCCGGATTCCAGGACTGACAGCACGGCTTCGCCGTACTGATCGATCTTCGATGGGCCGATGCCCGGGATCTGCATCAAGGCTTCGTCGTCGCTCGGCATCTGCTCGGCAAGTGCGACAAGCGTGGCATCGGTGAAGATCACGTAGGCGGGCACCTTCTTCTCGCGTGACAGGTGCAGCCGCCAGCGGCGCAGGTTGTCGAGAACGTCTTCGTCGTAGGTCGACGGGCAGGTGCGACAGCGACCGATGGTGCGCTCGGGGGCCGTGACGAGACCCTTGCCGCAGATGCGGCAGGTAGCCGGACCCTTGCGTGAGCGCTCGCCGCGGCTCTTGCCGCGCGACATCACGCCGGTGCCACTGCGCTCGGGCGTGGAGTCATCGAGCGCGGCAATGAACCGACTCACGGATCGCGATGCCCGGCCGCCCGGAGTGCGCGATCTCGCCCAGGTCATGTGCAGCAGATTCTTCGCACGAGTCATGCCGACGTAGCAGAGCCGGCGCTCCTCCTCGATGGCCTCGGGAGTCTCGGCATACGACAACGGCAGCAGGCCCTCGCTGCAGCCGACCAGGTAGACGGAATCCCATTCGAGACCCTTGGCCGAGTGCAGCGAGGCGAGAGTCACGCCATCGGCCGTGGGCGCATGCTGCACCTCGGCGCGATGGTCGAGCTCGGCGATGAAGGCGGTGAGATCACCGCTTACCTGTGCGTCGATCTCGGATGCGAGCGCGACAAGCGCCGCGAGAGACTCCCAGCGTTCGCGCACCGCACCACTCGTGCGTGGTGCCTCAGGAGTCCAGCCGGCCGAGGTCAGAATCGCCGACACGTCATCAGCGAGCGGACCGGTGAGACCACCTGCACGCGCAGCGCCACGAAGCCGGGTGATGCCCTCGCGCACCTCGGGCCGATCGAAGAACCGCTCGACGCCGCGCAGCACCACCGGGATGCCACGATCAGCGAGGGCGGTCTCGAGCTCGGCCGACTGCGCGTTGACGCGGAACAGCACCGCGATATCGCGCGGGGCGACGCCGGAGTCGATGCGCGCGCGAATGCGGTTCGCGACGGTCATCGCCTCATCGGGATCATCGGCGCACGACTCGATGGTGGGCTCAGGCCCTGCGGGCTGCTGCGAGATCAGCGCGAGCGCACCGAGGCTCGACGAGATCACCGAGTTCGCGACACTCACGATCTGCGGCGTGCAGCGATAGCACCGCACCAGGCGCACCTCGGTGGCGTCGGGAAACTCCGTACGGAAGGTGCGCAGGTACTCGGAGCGCGCGCCGGTGAAGGAGTAGATGGTCTGGCTCGCATCGCCGACGACGCAGAGGTCGTCGCGATCGCCGCGCCACAAGCTCAGCAGTCGATGCTGCAGCGGGTTGACGTCTTGATATTCGTCGACGGTGAACCACCGATAGGCCGACTGGATCTCGTCGGCAATATCGGGACGAGTCGTGAGCGCTCCGACGGTTACGAGCAGGACATCCTCGAAGTCGAGGAGGCCGCGATCATGCTTGATCTCGTCGTAGGCCGAGAACACCTTCGCGAACTGGGCGAGATCGACCGACCAGGTGCGACTCGCGGCGAGCGGTGACGTGAGCAGGGTGTCGGCATCGAGCTGACTCACCTTCGCCCACTCGATATCGGAGGCAAGATCGCGCAGCAGCGCGGAGTTCGTAGCCAGCCCCGCCGTGCGCGCGGCCTCGACGACCAGCCGCGACTTGCTGGCGATGAGCTCGGGAAACGCATTGCCGCTCAACCGCGGCCAGAAGTAGCGCAACTGTCGCAGGGCCGCGGCGTGGAAGGTGCGTACCTGCACGCCTTCGACCCCGAGCATGCGCAGTCGGCCTCGCATCTCGCCGGCGGCACGCGTGGTGAAGGTGACGGCCAGACTGCGACGGGGATCATGTGCACCCGTGGCCACGCCGTAGGCGATGCGGTGAGTGATCGCGCGGGTCTTGCCCGTGCCCGCCCCGGCCAGCACGACGACCGGGCCCTCGACCGCCTCGGCCACCGCCCGCTGCTCATCGTCGAGGCCCGCCAGGATGCGCGCCGGGGTGTTCTCCACGCCGCTACGCTACTTGCCATGAGTGACATCGCCGCTGCGGAGAACCCCACTATGTACAGCACCGTGTGGTGCGGCTACTGCCAGCGCCTCAAGGCTCAGCTCGGCCGCGAGGGCATCACGTTCACCGAGATCGACATCGAGAATGATCCCGAGGCCGCCGCCTTCGTCGAATCCGTCAATGGCGGCAATCAGACTGTGCCGACCGTGGTCTTTGCCGACGGCACCGCGATGACCAACCCGACCGCCAAGCAGGTCAAGGAGAAGCTGGGGCTCTAGCCCGGCACGCGCATGACCAAGGATTCCCTGGCGAATGTCCGCATCGCCGTCGATCGCGGCGACTTCGCGGGTGCACTGAGCATGGGGTGGACTCTCGCCAGCGATAGTGCCCTGCAGCGCGACCCCGAGGGCATGGCCTCGCTCGGCCTGATGGCCGCGGAGATCTCCCTTCACGCCGATGGCAAGACAGCCGCCGAGGCCGAGCGGCTGTCGGCCTACTGCTCGGCGAGCGTGCAGGCGCCCCATGAGGCCCTCGCCTCGTTCCTCGACCCGCGTCGCTGGTTCGGTCGTAGCGAAGGGCGAAAGAAGTGCCCTGACTGCGCCGAGAAGATCGCCCTGGAGGCGAAGGTCTGCCGGTTCTGCGGCTACCGCTATGCCGAGGTGTCGGACTAGGCGCGGGAGAAGGTTTCGGGCAGCGCGCTGCCGTACCACCGCTCGATCAGCTTGCGAGCAATGGAGATCGACGGCGGCAGTCGCACCGCACCGCTTTCGCATGCCGCGAGCAGCTCGGCGCGACTGAGCCACCGCGCCTCGACAATCTCGGAGCCGTCGACATTGATGGTGGGGTCACTTGCGCGCGCGTGATAGCCCAGCATGAGCGAGCAGGGGAAGGGCCACGGCTGGCTGCCGAGGTAGTGGATATCGCCGGGAGCATCGCTGATCGTGACCCCTGCCTCCTCGAATACTTCGCGCCGCAGGGCGGCCTCGGCGGACTCCCCCGACTCCACGAAGCCGGCAAGGGTGGAGAAGAAGCCCTCCTGCCACACGGCCTGACGGCCGAGGAGTGCTCGGTCATCGGCATCGGTCACGAGCACGATGATGGCCGGGTCAGTGCGCGGGAAGTGCTCGCTGCCATCGGCGAGGCACACCCGACTCCAGCCCGCATTGCTGTTCTGGTTCGCGTCGCCGCAACGCGGGCAGCGACGATGCGTGCGCATCCAGTTGTCGATCGCCACTGCCGTGACCATCATCCCGGCGTCGCGATCGGAGAGCTGCGCTCCGACAGCGCGCAGGCCCTTCCAGGTGGCATTCGGATCGACTCGGGCATCCTGGTGGTCATTGACATGAGCGGCGAAGTACGCGACGTCGTCGGCATCGAGACCGAGGAAGGTGAGCTCGGCATCGACCTCACTGGCCGGAGTGAGAATCAGCTCGGCGCTCGTGTCGGTCACGATCATCGGACTCCCGCCCTCGCACACCCACATCACGCGTGACGCCGGGTCGCAGAGTCGCTCGCCCTGCCAGGTCTCATCGGAGCGGTACTGCGCCGCTCGATCGAGGGTTCCGCGTGCGAGCACGAGGGTGGACAGGAGATCGCGGTCGCTCACGACTCGAGCCTATTGCGATGCCTCCGCCCGTGCGCCGTTGCGGACGCCGAGGTGACGCACGTGACACGATGCAGGCGTGACCAACGTCTTCATCCGGCAGCTCACCGGCATCCGTTTCGTCGCCGCCGCCTGGGTGCTGCTCTACCACCTGCAGGGGCCCCTCAACACCCTCGGCCTGCTCGGCATCCCGGTGTTCGGCGACGTGCTGCGCGTGGGCCGTCTGGGCGTCGATCTCTTCTTCGCGCTCTCCGGGTTCATCCTCACCCACACGTACCTGACACGTCTCGGCCCGAAGCTGAAGGGGCGCGGCACGGTCGACTTCTGGTGGCTGCGCCTGGCACGCGTGTACCCGGTGCATCTGGTGATGCTCGTCATGGCCGGCATCGCCGTGGTCGCTCAGGCGAAAGTCACCGGCGATGCCCTCGATCGCGACTGGCTGAACCCGATCGACTTCGGCAAGAACCTGCTGCTGGTGCAGGAATGGGGTCCGAACCCCCAGCGGGGCTGGAACTTCGTCGCGTGGTCACTGTCGATGGAGTGGCTGGCCTACCTGATCTTCCCGCTGCTGATCCTGCTCATCTGGGTGTTCTACGAGCGACTGCGTACGGGCTGGATCGTGGTCATCTGGTGCGCGGTCATGGCACCGCTCGTCATCTACGCGTTCACCACCGGCGACGCCTACTACACCTCGAGCTGGGGCTCGACCTACCGCATCCTCACCGAATTCACGGCAGGCGCAGTCACGTACCTGATCGTGCGACGACTGCTTCCCGACGGATCGATTGATCCACGACCGCGCGTGCAGAGACTCGCGACAACGCTGTCGGTCGCCATGCCGCTGCTGGTGATCGCCGGGGCCGTGTTCCTG
>JBEGLG010000028.1:0-5434 GCA_041183645.1 Actinomycetota bacterium
GCCATGGTCGAGGTGGATGGCTCGACCGGAGCAGTCACGCTTCTCTAGTCGTCCTGCTTCTTCGAATTGTCGTTCTTGTCATCGTTCTTCTTCGTCGATGACGGCGTTGGCGTAGGGGCCCGTGTCGGTGTCGGCGTGGGTGTCGGGGTTGCGCTGCGCGACGGGCTAGGCGTGGCGCTCGCCGACTGACTGGCCGACGATGTCGGCGTGGCCGAGGCGCTCGGTGAAGCGCTCACCGACGCACTCGACGACGGCGTACCAGTTACTGACGCTGAAGCGGATGCTGATGATGTGGCCGAGGCACTGGCACTGGGAGTGCCGGAGGCCGTGGCCACGGGTGCTCGGTTCCCCTGCTCGGCTGCGTGTCCGTTGGAGGCCGAGCCTGAGGTGTCGCGCGAGTTCTCCGGCGAACGGCTGCGGCTGGGGCTCGGTGAGGGTGATTCGCTTGACGAAGCAGAGGGCTCACCCTGCCTGTCGCCACGCGACTTCGATGGGCGTGGCGACTGACGCCCGCGCTCGGACTCCTGCTTGTCCTTGCGCTCGCGCGTGGGTGACGTGGATGCGGACGGCGAGGGTGCCGTGACGGTGGGGGACTCGACCACCGGTGCTGGCACGGGCGCCTCGGCGATCGTCAGGCTTCGTGCGACCGTGAATCCATCGCTCTGCGAATTCAGCGACAACGTCGTGGTGGTGATCTCCGACGGCGCACCCCCGGGGATGTCGTAACTGGCGAGGGTGCTGCCTGAGGCATCGACGAGTGATGCGGCGGGTGTGTCGTCGGGGGTGACGTGCACATCGGTCGACTTCGGGGCGGTCAGGTGCACGCTCTCGGTGGTGGTGGAGATCGTGGTGCGCACCGGCTCCTTGCTGCCCGAGGTCACGGCCACGGTTCCGTCGGCAGATCGGGAGATCGTGAGCGCTTTACTCGACGTGGAGCCAGTGCGACCGCGAGCGGTGATCATCGGCTTGCCGGGAGCGTCGACACTGAGGGTGGCCATGGCGGATGCGCGGGAGCTCACCGCTCGCACCTCGATAGCTCCGGCATCGCCCTTGATGATCACCTCGACACCGGCACCGGTGCCGGTGATCTGGTGCACGGTGACACCTGCGGGAAGTGCGGCATCGAGAGCACGCGTATCGATCACCGTGGTGCCCTTCGTGATGATCGCGCCGGGATTCGTGCCGTCCTTCGGCGAGGTGACGGTGACATAGGTATCGCCGTTCGGACCGTCGTCGAAGGGGGCCGTGAAGGCGCCGGAGCGCAGCGCCATCGGGGTGAGATCCATCGAGCCTGCGCCTGAGCCCTTCCAGTGCTCGGTGACGACACCCGAGGAGTTGGTCTTGGCGTCGTAGACCCACGACTCGCTGGCGGGATCGACGACGACGTGCTTGATGACGCCCGGGTCATTGCTGTCGTAGACCGAGATCGTGAAGTTCGACCCCTCCTTGACCACTGCGATCGGGGTGACCGCATGACCGCCGAACTCGCTATAGAGGCCCAGGGTATTTCCGCTCCTGTTCTCGAGTCCGGCAATGACCTGGGCGATCATCTGAGAGGGCGGAAGGGCGCGTGACTTCGAGGTTGGGGTCGCGACCTCGGTGGGGAACTGGGTGAGCCACCAGTAGCCGAGGGTGCGCGCGACGGTGGGCTGCGTGCGTGCGAGGTCAACGGTGTGTCGCGCCAGGGGATCGAGTTCGGCGGCATGCGCAAGCCCGTCGAAGAGTCGCTCGCTGAGTACCGCCATGCCCTCGCAGCGGCCATTTGCCAGGGCCTCGTTCATCTGGTCCATCCAGGCCTTGGCCGCGGGGCGCATCGTGCAGGCCTCGGTCGAGTCGGTGGTGCAGACAGGGGCTCGACCGAACATCGCGATCAAGGTGCCCGAGTCGATGGCGTCGTCGGTGGGCGTGCCGCCCCAGTTCGCGAAGGAGAAGCCGTCGCTCGAGGGGTGGAAGCCGGTGTCGGCGCAGACCTCGCCGCTGCCGCTGCTCGTGAGTTCGGCGGGCGAGGCACCCGTGCAATTGCCGGCGTCGACGGTCGGGCCGGGGCTCGTGCTCGAGCACGCACTGAGCAGGGCCAGGGAAGCACCCATGGCAATGAGGGCGCGCGGCACCTGCCGAGCAGCACTCATTGCGCCTCCTGTCGCATCCGTGCCTTCAGGGTAAGCGCGGATTTCCCCACTCGGAAGGGCACATAGTCCCTGAGCCGAGGTTTGTGGGGGTTTCCCCCAGGATCGTCCCCACTCTGCTAGAAATCATCTATACAACTTGGCGAACCCTGAGGAACCCGTGACCGAGTACCCGAATCTCTTCTCACCTGTGCGTATCGGCTCGATGGAGCTGAAAAATCGGGTGATGGTGCCCCCGCATGTGGCACTCATGGGCCCGCTCTGGGGGACTCAGGAGCAGGCCGACCAGCACGTGGCCTATATCCGAGCACGTGCCGAAGCCGGAGTGGCCTGGTTCGACACCGTCACCGGCCATATCGACAATCTCTACGTGCCTGGCTTCGATCCGGTCGGCGTGGGCGCCCGCACCAAGGGCTATATCCGCCTCCCGCAGTTTCGCGATCGCATCGGCCAGCTCACCGAGGCTATCCACGGCGCCGGGGCCAAGCTGACCATCCAGCTCGTCAGCCAGGGCGGCCTGCCGAATGCGTCATCGTCGACGCTGAGCACTCCGATGCTCAATGCCATTCCGCATGCGCTCACACGCGATGAGGTGGCCTGGTACGTGAACGAGTTCTCGTGGAGTGCCGGCGAGGCCCAGGCGGCCGGCGCCGACGGAATCGAGCTGCATCTCAACCACGACGACATCCTCGAGTGGTTCATGTCTCCGCTCACGAATCGCCGTGATGACGAATACGGCGGCAGCTTCGAGAATCGCATGCGCATCGTCATGGAGATCCTGCGCGGCGCTCGCGAGCTCACCGGCGATGCCTTCACGATCGGCGTTCGCCTGAACATGTTCGAGGAGATGCCCGGCGGATACGACCTTGCCGGCGGCATTGAGATCGCGCAGTATCTCGAGGCCTCCGGGCTCGTCGATTTCGTCAGCCTCGTCGTGGGAAGCAACTGGGGAAATCCGAGCTACATCCAGCCGCATGCCTTCGCTCCGGGCGAATGGGCCGACATGTCCGGCGAATTCGCGCGCGCACTCCGGCTGCCGGTCGCCTACTCGGGGCGCGTGACAACTCCGGAGCTCGCCGAGGCGATCATCGCCCAGGGCAATGCTGCCGTCGTGGGCCTGGCGCGCGCGGTCATCGCGGATCCCGACTGGGTGCGCAAGGCAGCCGAGGGTCGTGCCGACGAGATCCGGCCATGCACGGGGTGCAATGACTGCATCAGCGCCTCGCTCGCGGAGAAACTGAATCTCAGCTGCTCGGTGAACCCGCACGTGGGCACGGAGGTCAAGGAGACCTGGCCGGTGCCGGCCCGCACGTCGCGCGACGTACTGGTCATCGGTGGCGGACCCGCCGGCATGGAGGTCGCCGCACTGGCCGCCGAGCGCGGCCATCGCGTAGAGATCTGGGAGAAGTCCGATCACCTGGGTGGGCAGCTGCGCATCGCGGTGAATGCGCCCACCTACGAGGGCTATGCCGATTACCTGGCGTGGCAGGAGCGTCGCCTCGATCGAGTGGGCGTCAGCGTCTGCGAGGGACAGGCGGCGACTGCGCACGAGGTACTCGAGGCGAAGGCCGATGTGGTCATCGTGGCCACAGGCGCCCGGGCGAGATACCCCGAGATTGACGGCGTGGGTCGTGCGAACGTGCACGACATGCGCGAGGTACTCGATGGCTCGGTCACGCCGGGCAGGAGAGTTGTCGTGATCGCCCAGGACGATCACATGCCGCCGCTGGCGGTCGCGGACTTCCTGGCGACCGCGGGTCACGAGGTGACTGTCGTCTACGCGACGAATGGGCCGGCACCGTTGCTGACGCGGTACATCATCGGCGGAATCCTCGCCCGTCTCGACAGTGCAGGCGTGAGACTTCGCTACACGGAGATCGTGACAGCGATTACCGATGACGGCGTTCAGGTGCGCCACTCGTACTCGGGGCGCACCGAGCTCATCAGCGACGTCGACTCGGTTGTGCTCGCCTGCGGAGGAGTACCTGAGGCATCGCTCTTCGAGGAACTTCAGGGCAAGTACTCGAGAGTCCATCTGCTCGGTGATGCCTTCGCTCCGAGAAGGCTCCTGTTTGCGACCAAGCAGGCGTACGCTCTCGCCTCACTGCTCGACGACTAGCGAAGGATATTCATGAACGAGCCGCTCATTCGCTACCCGATCGTGCAGTACGCGTATGTCGTTCCCGATCTCGAGGAAGGCATTCGCCACTGGGTCGAGGTCATGGGCGCAGGCCCGTTCTTCGTCAGCAAGAGTCATCTCGGCCGTGAGCTCACCTATCGCGGAGAGCCCAGCACGACCCGCGTGCACTACGCCTTCGGCCAGGCCGGCCCCGCGCAGATCCAGCTGATTGCCCATGACGAGCCCGGTACGTCGATCTATCGCGACATGTACGGCGATGGCGAGGGCGGCTTCCATCACGTGGGCGTGCTCGTGCCGGCCGCCGATATGCCGGCGGAGATCGCGCGCTTCGAGGCTGCCGGCTACCCGGTGGTCAGCGGGCTCATGTCGTATGTTCCTGTGGCGTACTTCGATTGCAGGGACAAGCTCGACTGCTTTGTCGAGCTGCATGGGTTCAATGACGACATCGACGAGCTCTTCCGCACGATCCGCGAGGCGCATGAGAACTGGGATGGGGTCACTGACCCGATTCGCACTCGCAATAAGTCGAGCTCGCTGTGACCGGCCCGCTGCTGCGATTCCCGATCCTGCAGTACGCCTACGTCGTTCCCGATCTCGACGAGGGCATGCGTCACTGGGTCGAGGTGATGGGCGCCGGCCCGTTCTACGTGCTGCGCAACTACCTGGGCAATGAGCTCACCTATCGCGGGAAGTCGAGTGAGACCCGCGTGCACTACGCCTTCGGCCAAGCAGGCCCTGCGCAGATTCAGCTGATCGCGCAGGACGATCCGGGGGAGTCGATCTATCGCGATATGTATGCGCCGGGCGAAGGCGGCTTTCACCATGTGTGCGCACTCGTGCCGCCGGAGGAGCTCGCCGACCAGGTTGCGCGCTTTACTGATGCGGGCTTCGAGATCGCCGGGTCGATGCTGACGAGTCAGCCCGCGATCTATCTCGACACGCGTGCCGCGATCGGCGGGTTCACGGAGCTCTACGGACGAAGTGAGCGAGTGGCGGCGTTCTTCGAGACCGTGCGCTCTGCCCACGAGGGCTGGGACGGCGTGACCGACCCGATTCGCGAGCGCACGGAGTCATCCTCCCGGTAGTCGCGCCTCCCGAGTTCTGTGGCGCATGGGGCCTAAGTTTCTGGTGTGATCGATCGCTACGGCTCTGACGTGCTCGCGGTGAG
>JBEGLG010000029.1:0-4465 GCA_041183645.1 Actinomycetota bacterium
TCAACGAGGTGCAGCTGCACCTGGCGCTGGCCGAGGATACGAAGGACCTGCTTGGGATCGACAGCACCTGCGATGAGCTGCTGGCCGACCTGCACGTGCTGGCCGTCTTCGACGAGCAGCTTCGAGCGCTTCGACACCGGCTGGGCGATCTCCTCGGAACCGTCGTCGGGGATGACGACGATCTTGCGAGTCTTGTCGGTGTCATCGATGCGCACGCGACCGGTGACCTCGCTGATCGGGGCAACACCCTTGGGAGTGCGGGCCTCGAAGAGCTCGACGATACGCGGGAGACCGTGCGTGATGTCGTCGCCTGCCACACCGCCGGTGTGGAAGGTACGCATGGTCAGCTGCGTGCCGGGCTCGCCGATCGACTGAGCGGCGATGATGCCGATGGCCTCGCCGACATCGACCAGCTTGCCGGTCGCCATCGACTTGCCGTAGCACATGGCACACGTGCCGACCTTGCTCTCGCAGGTCAGGACCGAGCGCACGCGGATGGTCTGCGCACCCTGGGCGACGAGCTCCTCCAGACGCGGGGTCGTGAGCTCTTCGCCGGCAGAGGCAATGACCTTGCCGTCGACCTCGACATCGCGAGCGAGCGTACGAGTCGCTGCCGAGGTGTCGATGGTGTCGAAGGGAACGAGCTTGCCGTCGACCATCTCGGCCAGGGCGAGCTCATTGCCACGCTCGGTGCCGCAGTCGACCTCGCGGATGATGACATCCTGAGAAACGTCGACCAGACGACGGGTCAGGTAACCCGAGTCAGCGGTACGAAGTGCGGTGTCAGCAAGACCCTTACGCGCGCCGTGGGTCGAGATGAAGTACTCGAGAACCGACAGGCCTTCGCGGAAGTTGGACTTGATCGGACGCGGGATGATCTCGCCCTTCGGGTTTGCCACGAGGCCGCGCATACCGGCGATCTGGCGAACCTGCATGAAGTTACCGCGAGCTCCCGAGTCGACCATCATGTAGACCGGGTTGGTGCGCGGGAAGTTCTCGAACATGGCCTTGGCAACCTCGTCGGTCGCGCGGGTCCAGATCTCGATGAGCTCCTGGCGACGCTCCGAGTCGGTGATCAGACCGAGCTCGTACTGCTTCTGCACCTTGTCGGCCTTCTCCTCCGAGACACCGAGCAGCTCTGCCTTGCGCGGCGGAGTGACGACATCGGAGATGGAGATGGTGACGCCCGAGCGGGTTGCCCAGTGGAAGCCGAGAGCCTTCAGGCGATCGAGGGTGTTGGCGACATCGACCTTCGCGTACAGCTCGGCGAGCTGGTTCACGGTCTGGCCGAGAACCTTCTTGTCGACCTGCTTGTTCACGAACGGGTAGTCGGCCGGCAGCGCCTCGTTGAAGAGTGCGCGACCCAGGGTCGTCTTGAGCATGAACGGCTCGCCGGCGACCCAGCCCTCGGGTGCTTCGAAGCCCTCCGGCGGAATGCCGTCGGTGAGACGGATGGTGATCTCGGCCTGCAGCGAGAGGCTGTGAGCGTCGAATGCCATGAGCGCCTCGGAGATGGACGAGAACGCACGGCCTTCGCCGATCGCGCCCTCGGCCTGCGAGGTGAGGAAGTAGATGCCGAGCACCATGTCCTGGGTCGGCGTCGTGATCGGGCGACCATGTGCCGGCGACAGGATGTTGTTGCTCGAGAGCATCAGGATGCGGGCCTCGGCCTGCGCCTCTGCGGACAGCGGCACGTGCACGGCCATCTGGTCACCGTCGAAGTCCGCGTTGAAGGCGGTGCAGACGAGCGGGTGAATCTGGATGGCCTTGCCCTCGATCAGCTGAGGCTCGAAGGCCTGGATGCCGAGGCGGTGCAGCGTAGGTGCGCGGTTCAGCAGCACGGGATGCTCGGAGATGACCTCTTCGAGGACGTCCCACACGACCGGGCGCGAACGCTCGACCATGCGCTTGGCGCTCTTGATGTTCTGCGCGTGGTTGAGGTCAACCAGGCGCTTCATCACGAACGGCTTGAACAGCTCGAGGGCCATCTGCTTGGGAAGACCGCACTGGTGCAGCTTCAGCTGCGGGCCGACGACGATGACCGAACGGCCGGAGTAGTCGACGCGCTTGCCGAGCAGGTTCTGGCGGAAGCGGCCCTGCTTGCCCTTGAGCATGTCGGACAGCGACTTGAGCGCACGGTTACCCGGGCCGGTGACCGGACGGCCACGACGACCGTTGTCGAACAGTGCGTCGACGGCCTCCTGAAGCATGCGCTTCTCGTTGTTGACGATGATCTCCGGTGCACCGAGATCAAGCAGGCGCTTGAGGCGGTTATTGCGGTTGATCACGCGACGGTAGAGATCGTTCAGGTCGGAGGTCGCGAAGCGGCCGCCATCGAGCTGAACCATCGGGCGCAGATCCGGCGGGATGACCGGAACGGCGTCGAGCACCATGCCCGTGGGCGAGTTGGTGGTGTTCATGAAGGCAGAGACGACCTTGAGGCGCTTGAGCGCACGGGTCTTCTTCTGGCCCTTGCCGGTGGCGATGATCTCCTTGAGGATCTCGGCCTCGGCAGCGAGGTCGAAGGTCTCCAGGCGCTTCTGGATGGCGGCGGCGCCCATGGCACCGTCGAACCAGCGGCCGTAGCGATCGCGCATCTCGCGGAACAGCATCTCGTCGCCCTCGAGGTCCTGGACCTTGAGAGTGCGGAAGCGATCGAAGATGCGATCAAGGCGCTCGATGTCGTTGTCGGCGCGACGGCGCAGTGCGGCCATCTCGCGCTCGCCCGACTCGCGGACCTTGCGACGGATCTCGCTCTTGGCACCCTCGGCCTCGAGCTCGGCCAGGTCGGCCTCGAGCTTCTTGGCACGAGCGTCGATGTCGGCATCGCGACGGTTGGCGATCTGCTTCTTCTCGACACCGAGCTGGTTCTCGAGCGACGGGAGTGCCTCATGGCGACCCTCGACGTCGACCCACGTGATCATGTACGCGGCGAAGTAGATGACCTTCTCGAGGTCCTTCGGCGCCAGATCGAGCAGGTAGCCCAGGCGGCTCGGAACACCCTTGAAGTACCAGATGTGGGTCACCGGAGCGGCGAGCTCGATGTGGCCCATGCGCTCACGACGCACCTTGGCGCGAGTGACCTCGACGCCGCAGCGCTCGCAGATGATGCCCTTGAAGCGCACGCGCTTGTACTTGCCGCAGTAGCACTCCCAGTCGCGAGTCGGGCCGAAGATCTTCTCGCAGAAGAGTCCGTCCTTCTCGGGCTTGAGGGTGCGGTAGTTGATGGTCTCAGGCTTCTTGACCTCGCCGTATGACCAGGTGCGGATGTCCTCGGCAGTGGCCAGGCCAATGCGGAGCTCATCGAAGAAGTTCACGTCCAGCACGATTCTTGTCCTTCGTTTGAAGCGGTCAGTTCAGATGGGGATGAGCTCGTGCTAGAGCTCGTCGACGCTGCTCGGCTCACGGCGAGACAGATCGATGCCGAGTTCCTCGGCTGCGCGGAAGACATCGTCATCCGTATCGCGCATTTCGATCATCTGGCCGTCGCTGGACAGCACCTCGACATTCAGGCACAGCGACTGCATTTCCTTGACGAGCACCTTGAACGACTCAGGGATGCCCGGCTCGGGAATGTTCTCGCCCTTGACGATGGCCTCGTAGACCTTCACGCGACCAAGGACGTCATCGGACTTGATGGTGAGCAGTTCCTGAAGGGCGTAGGCCGCGCCATATGCCTCGAGTGCCCACACCTCCATCTCGCCGAAACGCTGTCCGCCGAACTGGGCCTTACCGCCCAGCGGCTGCTGCGTGATCATCGAGTACGGACCGGTCGAACGTGCGTGGATCTTGTCGTCGACCAGGTGGAGGAGCTTCAGGATGTAGATGTAGCCGACCGAGATGCGACCCGGGTACGGCTCGCCACTACGACCGTCGAACAACTGTGCCTTGCCATCGCCACCGACGAGCGTGAAGCCGTCGTCGGTCGGAAGGGTCGACTCGAGAACGAGTGCGAGCTCTTCCTCACGAGCGCCGTCGAAGACCGGGGTCGCGACCTTGGTGCGACGCGGGGCCTCCTTGACGGCATCGGGCAGGTTGCGGGCACGCGGGTCGGTCGGATCGACCTTCCAGCCTGCTGCAGCCGCCCAGCCCAGGTGGGTCTCGAGGATCTGGCCCACGTTCATGCGGCCCGGAACACCCAGCGGGTTCAGGACAACATCGACCGGAGTTCCATCCTCGAGGAACGGCATGTCCTCGGCGGGCATGATCTTGGAGATAACACCCTTGTTGCCGTGACGGCCGGCGAGCTTGTCGCCTTCCTTGATCTTGCGCTTCTGCGCGATGTAGACGCGCACCAGGCGGTTGACGCCCGGGGGAAGCTCATCGCCCTCTTCGCGATCGAACACGCGAACGCCGATGATCTTGCCCGACTCGCCGTGGGGAACCTTGAGCGAGGTGTCGCGCACTTCGCGCGCCTTCTCGCCGAAGATCGCACGGAGCAGGCGCTCCTCCGGGGTGAGCTCGG
>JBEGLG010000030.1:0-6679 GCA_041183645.1 Actinomycetota bacterium
AGCGCCTGCTCCTTGCGCTCCTCGAACGGCACGGTCATGTCGATCAGGAACTGCGAACCGGTGTTCGAGGTCAGGATCAAGATGACATTGCGGAAGTCGACAGTGCGACCCTGGCCGTCGGTGAGACGACCGTCATCGAGCACCTGAAGCAGGATGTCGAAGACCTCCGGATGTGCCTTCTCGACTTCGTCGAGCAGCACGACCGAGTACGGGCGCCGACGCACGGCCTCAGTGAGCTGGCCGCCCTCCTCGTATCCGACATAGCCGGGAGGAGCACCGACGAGCCGCGAGACCGCGTGCTTCTCGGAGTACTCGCTCATGTCGATGCGGATCATCGCCCGCTCGTCGTCGAACAGGAACTCGGCAAGTGCCTTGGCGAGCTCGGTCTTGCCCACGCCCGTCGGGCCGAGGAACAGGAAGGAGCCGGTCGGGCGATTCGGATCGGAGATACCGGCACGCGCACGGCGCACGGCATCGCTGACCTCGCGCACGGCCTCGTGCTGGCCGACGACGCGCTTGCCCAGTTCATCCTCCATGCGCAGCAGCTTCTGGCTCTCACCCTCGAGGAGTCGGCCGGCCGGGATACCCGTCCAGGCGGCGACGACCTCGGCGATGTCATCAGCCGTGACCTCCTCCTTGACCATCGCCGCACGGCTGTTGGTCTCGGCGGTCACGCGCTCGAGGTCAGCCTCGAGTGCGGGCAGGTCGGCGTAGATGATGCGCGATGCCTGCTCGAAATCACCGGCACGCTGAGCGCGATCGGCAGTGGCACGGAGCTCATCGATCGAGACCTTGATCTCGCCGATGCGATCCAGCCCCGACTTCTCGGCATCCCAGCGCGCACGCAGGCCCCGCAGCTCTTCGTCCTTGTCGGCGATCTCGGCGCGGATGGCATCGAGACGCGCCTTCGAGGCGTCGTCGGTCTCCTTGGAGATCGCCATCTCCTCCATGCGCAGGCGATCGACCTGGCGCTGGAGAACGTCGATCTCGACGGGCGAGGAGTCGATCTCCATGCGCAGGCGCGATGCCGACTCGTCCATCAGGTCGATGGCCTTGTCGGGCAGGAAGCGCGAAGTGATGTAGCGATCAGAGAGAGTCGCCGCTGCCACGAGTGCGCCATCGGAGATGACAACCTTGTGATGGGCCTCGTACTTCTCCTTGATGCCGCGCAGGATCGAGATGGTGTCCTCGACACTCGGCTGGTTGACCAGCACCTGCTGGAAGCGTCGCTCGAGCGCAGCATCCTTCTCGATGTACTCGCGGTACTCGTCGAGGGTGGTGGCACCAATCATGCGCAGCTCACCGCGAGCGAGCATGGGCTTGAGCATGTTGCCGGCATCCATCGCGCCCTCGCCGCCGGCGCCCGCGCCGACCACGGTGTGCAACTCATCGATGAAGGTAATGATCTGGCCGTCGGAGCCCTTGATCTCGTCAAGAACAGCCTTCAGGCGCTCCTCGAACTCACCGCGGTACTTCGCTCCGGCGACCATCGCGCCGAGGTCGAGTGAGTAGAGAGTCTTGCCCTGCAGTGACGTGGGCACATCGCCCTCGACAATGCGTCGGGCCAGTCCCTCGACGACGGCGGTCTTGCCGACACCGGGCTCGCCGATGAGAACAGGATTGTTCTTCGTGCGGCGCGACAGCACCTGGATCGTGCGACGGACTTCCTCGTCACGGCCGATGACCGGGTCGATCTTTCCCTCGCGCGCACGCGCAGTGAGATCGACGCCGTACTTCTCGAGTGCCTGGAAAGTGCCCTCGGGCTCAGCCGAGGTGACTCGCGCACTTCCGCGCACCTGCTGCAGTGCGTCGATCAGAGCCGCGGGTGTAGCCCCCTGCTGGGCAAGACGATCGGAGACACCGGGGCCGCCATCCTGCGCCAGCGCGATGAGCAGGTGCTCGGTGCTGACGTACTCGTCGCCGCGCTCCTTCGACAGCGACTGCGCCGCATTGAGCACCTTGTACGACGAATTGCTCAGCTGCGGACTCGAGACGGAGGAACCGCTCGCCGAGGGCAACGCGTCGACAGCTGCGCGCACCTGCGAGGTGAGCTGTGCGTGATTCGCGCCGACGGCATTCAGCAGTGCGCTGGCAATGCCCTCGCCCTGCTGGAGCAATGAGTCGAGCAGGTGCAGCGGCTCGACCTGGGCGTTGCCCTTGGCCGCCGCGATGCGGATCGAGGCTCCGAGCGCGTCCTGCGCCTTCGTAGTGAACTGAATATCCATGATTTCCTGCCTTTGTTCTAAGAATTGTTTCCGCGTGATCGGCGATCAGGTCGCCAGACCACGAGGGAGGTCGATGACTTCTCGCGGTGGAATTCCGCGAGGCGGCCGCGCAGGTGGAGGACTTCCTCCTGCAACGCCAGCACTCGCTTGATTCCCTCGAGACTCAGGCCCTCGCCGGAGAGCTCTGCGATCTCGCGCAGCCGCGCGATGTCCTGCGCGGAGTACAGCCGGTTGCGGCCGGCTACCCGCGTGGGCGACACCAGGCCCAGGCGGTCGTATTGGCGCAGGGTCTGCGGATGCAGGCCTGCAAGTGACGCCGCCACGCTGATCGCGTAGACGGGCGTGTCGTCGGGCACGCGGAACGGAACCCGATTGGCGCTCATTAGTTGCTCCCGGCCATCTTCAGCAGGTCGCTGCGCGGATCGTGATCGAGGGTCTGCTTCGCGTACTCCTCCAGCGCCGCCTTCGCGTCACTGCTGAGGTTCTGCGGAACCGCGACCTCGACGGTCACGTGCAGATCGCCGTAGCTGCCGTCTTTCTTGGCCAGGCCCTTCTCGCGTACGCGGAAGGTACGACCATTGGCCGTGCCGGCGGGCACCTTGAGGGTGACCGTTCCGCCGCGCGGGGTCGGCACGGTGATCTCGCCGCCGAGTGCTGCCTCGGTGAACGTGATCGGCACCTCGACAGTGATGCTGTCGCCCTTGCGGCCGAAGACCGGATCGGCGGAGACATGCACGTTGATGTAGAGGTCACCGGCGGGGCCACCGGAGGTACCCGGGGATCCCTTGCCCTTGAGCTTGATCTTCGCGCCATCCTTCACGCCCGCGGGAATGCGAGCCTGAACGGTACGAGTGCTCACGCCATGGCCGGAGCCACGGCAGCTGGTGCACGGATTCTCGATGAGTGCGCCACGGCCCTTGCACGATGGGCACGGCTCGGGGATCGCGAAGCCACCCGCATTACGCGCCACCTGACCGGCACCACCGCAGGTGGGGCAGGTAGAGGTTGCGCTTCCCGGCTGCGCCCCGCTGCCACGGCAGCTGCTGCACGTGCCATCGGTGCGCAGTGACAGCGGAACTGTCACGCCATCGAGGGAGTCATCGAAGCTGAGGGTCAGCTCGCTCTCGATATCCCCACCGCGACGCGGCTGCTGGGTGCGGCCGCCGCGTGCGCGCGAGTTGAAGATGCCACCGAGGAAGTCGCCGTAGCCGTCGCCTCCGAAGAGGTCTTCCATGTTGACGTTGTAACTACCGCCACGCCCGCCGCCGAATCCCTGGCCGCCGCCGAACCCTCCGGGGCCATAGCCACCGGAGGCGAACAGCGTGCGTGCTTCGTCGTACTCCTTGCGCTTGGCATCATCGGAGAGAACGTCATAGGCCTCGGATACGGACTTGAACTTCTCCTCGGCAGCCTTGTCGCCCGGGTTCTTGTCCGGGTGCAATTCGCGCGCGAGCTTGCGGTACTTCTTCTTGATCTCATCACCGGTGGCGTCCTTGGACACACCGAGAAGAGCGTAGAAGTCCTTCTCAAGCCAATCCTTGTTCACGTCTCTTCCTTCATGCTCTCTTTCTTGCTTGCCGGCACTGCGTCAGTGCCCGCGGGTTCAGCAGACCCGACTCAGTCGGTGCCTGCAACAGCCACGCGCGCCGCGCGCAGCACACGTGTCGCGTAGCGATAACCGGGCTGGTAGACGTTCACTACCGTCGGCTCGCTGACGTCGTCACGCGATTCAGTTGTCAGTGCCTCGTGGACCATGGGGTCGAAGGGCTCCGGTGCGGAGCCGAACTTCTCCAGGCCCAGCTTGGCCAGTGCGCCCTCGAGGCTCTCGCCCACGGTCTTGAACGCACCCTCAAGCTCGCCATGCTCACGTGCTCTCTCGATGTCATCGAGGACGGGCAGCAGCTCGGCCATGACCGACCCGACTGCCATTTCCTTGATGAGGTCGCGATCGCGATCGACGCGCTTGCGGTAGTTCGCGTATTCGGCGTGCACCCGCTGCAGGTCGTTCGTGAGCTCGGCGATCTTCACCTCGATCTCGGCAACCTCTGACTCGACGATGGCGCCCTCCGCGTCGGTGCCAGCCGGGGTTTCCGGCTGGTCACCGTCGCGAAGTGTCAGAGTCTCCGGATCGATGCGGCGCTTGTCGGTTACCCGAACGCCGTGATCCTCGGAGTTCTCTGCGTTGGTCACTTGGACTCGCCCTCATCCACGATCTCTGCGTCGACGACGTCGTCCTCGGCTGCGTCGGCTGCTGCCTCTGCGCCGCCCATGTCGCCGCCGGCTGCCTGAGCCGTCTCGTACATGGCCGCACCGAGTGCCTGGCTTGCCTCGGCAACCTTGTCGGTTGCTGCACGCATGCCCGGCAGGTCGTTGGCGTCGATGGCCTTCTTCAGCTCATCGAGCGGACCCTCGACATTGGCCTTCGCATCTGCGGGGACCTTGTCCTCGTTGTCCTTCAGGAACTTCTCCGTCTGGTAGACGAGTGCCTCGGCGTTGTTACGCACCTCGACCTCCTCGCGACGCTGCTTGTCTTCCTCAGCGTGCTGCTCGGCCTCGCGCATCATGCGGTCGATGTCGTCCTTGTTCAGGGCCGAACCACCGGAGATGGTCATCGACTGCTCCTTGCCCGTGGCCTTGTCGGTCGCGGTGACATGGACGATGCCGTTGGCATCGATGTCGAAGGTGACCTCAACCTGCGGGACGCCACGGGGTGCCGGCGGCAGGCCCGTGAGCTCGAAGGTGCCCAGGCGCTTGTTGTACGCAGCCATCTCGCGCTCACCCTGGTACACCTGGATGAGAACCGACGGCTGGTTGTCGTCAGCGGTGGTGAAGATCTCCGAGCGCTTGGTCGGGATCGTCGTGTTTCGCTCGATGAGCTTGGTCATGATGCCGCCCTTGGTCTCGATACCCAGCGACAGCGGGGTGACATCGAGAAGGAGAACGTCCTTGACCTCGCCCTTGAGCACGCCGGCCTGCAGTGCAGCGCCGATCGCGACGACCTCGTCGGGGTTGACGCCCTTGTTGGCGTCCTTGCCCGTCTCGGACTTCACGAGCTCTGCAACAGCGGGCATACGAGTCGAGCCGCCGACGAGAACGACCTGGTCGATCTTGTCGAGGGAGATGCCGGCGTCCTTGAGCACTGCCTTGAACGGTGCCTTGGTGCGCTCGAGAAGCGATGCGGTCATCTGCTCGAACTGCGCACGCGTCAGGGTCTCCTCCAGGTGGAGGGGGCCATCGGCGCTTGCCGTGATGTAGGGAAGGTTGATGGAGGTCTGCATCGAGCTCGACAGCTCGATCTTCGCCTTCTCAGCAGCCTCGCGCAGACGCTGCATGGCCATCTTGTCCTTCGACAGGTCGACGCCGTGCGCGTTCTTGAACGAGGTCACCATCCAGTCGACAACGGCCTGATCCCAGTCGTCGCCGCCGAGGTGGTTGTCACCACTGGTGGCCTTCACTTCGACAACGCCGTCGCCGATCTCGAGCAGCGAGACGTCGAACGTTCCGCCACCGAGGTCGAAGACCAGGATGGTCTGCTCGACGTCGCCCTTGTCGAGACCGTAGGCAAGTGCTGCCGCGGTCGGCTCGTTGATGATGCGCAGGACGTTCAGGCCTGCGATCTCGCCGGCCTCCTTGGTGGCCTGGCGCTCGGCGTCGCTGAAGTACGCCGGCACGGTGATGACCGCGTCGGTGACGTTCTCGCCGAGGTAGGCCTCGGCATCGCGCTTGAGCTTCATCAGCGTGCGAGCGCTGATCTCCTGCGCGGTGTAGGCCTTGCCGTCGATGTCCTGGGTCCAGGTAGTGCCCATGTGACGCTTGACCGAGCGGATCGTGCGCTCGACATTCGTGACGGCCTGGCGCTTGGCGACCTCGCCGACCAGCACCTCGCCGTTCTTTGCGAAGGCGACGATGGACGGGGTGGTCCGGGCGCCCTCAGCATTTGCGATGACGACGGGCTCGCCGCCTTCGAGGACCGAGACAACCGAGTTCGTCGTGCCCAGGTCAATTCCCACTGCTCTCGCCATGGTGTTCGTACTCCTCTTCGTTTCTTCGTGTTCGGGCCGGGGCTGATGCCTTGGACCGAGTGGTCTGTTCTCTAGTCTCCACCCGCTCTGACGACCCCGCAACTGATGACGCAGGTTAGTTGAGTCGGGCGGACTCAATTACTAATGACAACGGGCGGAGGGGGTGGTTCATTCCCGGGAGGGGGTGTCGATGGTGTGATCTGGATCACATTGTCGCGACGGAGGGTCCGCGGGCCAGGAGGCCTCAGGCAGCGGGGCTGAGGCCCAGGCTGATGAAGTCCCGATTCCACAGCAGCTGAAGGAAGGCCCGGCCGAACGCCTCGAGCGAGGTCGCCTCACGCTGCTCGGGGGGAAGTAGCCCACTCACCCGCGCCAGGATCTGCTCCACGGTGCGCACTCCGTCGATCTGCTCGGCGATCAGCCGCTGGGTCG
>JBEGLG010000031.1:0-3123 GCA_041183645.1 Actinomycetota bacterium
ATCCAGGAGCGCGGCGAGTTCGATGCCGTATCCCGAGGGGAACTTCAAGGTCTCGAGGAGGGATCGTCGCGCAGCCCACTCGCCGGCAAGCGGCTGAACCACGCAGGCCAGGTCGGGCCACCACATGTTGATGATCGGACGCGCAGTGAGCTCGGTGACTCGACCTCCCTGCGAGGTGCCGCGGGCCGAGCCGGCGAGATCGCGATCATAGAAGGCCTTGACGAGGCTGATGTCATCGTGAAGCAGGAGCGGCATCAGGAGCCCGGTGACATAGTCGGGCGTGAAGGTCGTGAGATCAGCATCGATGAACACCACGATGTCGCCGGTGGCGACGAACAGCGACTTCCACATCGCCTCGCCCTTGCCCGGTCGCCAGCCGAATTCGGGACGAATCCCTGAGGCCGAGTGAACCTCGGCGCCCGCTGCCTGCGCGACGCGGGCAGTGTCGTCGATCGAGTCGCTGTCGATCACGAAGAGCTCATCGACTAGACCGGTTCCCTGCAGGTGAGCATCACGAATACTCGCGACGATCTCGCCGACGGTCTGCGCCTCATTCCGAGCGGGAATCACGACGCTGACGCGAGTGTTGCCCTTGGCCCGGCGCAGGCCCTCCACATCGCGGTCACCCGCGCGGAAGGTTCGACTCTCGAACCACCGTCGTGCGGTCTCGTTCATGAACCCTCACTCGCCCATCGGAAGCATGGCCAGCCTAGATCGCACTGTTCCTGAGGCCGGAAGGAGAGCCCCACACGGCTGAAGCCGCCGCTCGTTCGGCCGTGACTCAGGAGTGGGCGGGCTCTTTCGGCACCACTCGATCGCCCCAGCGCGGAATCAGCTTCGCGACGACGGCACCGATCAGCGCTGCGGGCACGAGAGTCCAGGTACCCATGAGCAAGCCGAGAACAATGCCGAGCACGATGACCACCGACCACTTCATCGGTGCAGTCGCGACCAGGGAGGCAATCACGCCGACCACGATGGCAGCCTGCACGGAGGGGCCGGAGTCACCTAGGGCAAGTGAGATGAGCAGACCGACGGCCGCACCGACGAACATCGCGGGGAAGAACGGGCCGCCGCGGAATCCGGAGCCGAGCGATACGGCATAGGCGATGGCCTTGAAGATGATGATCGCGACGACCGTGGACACTGTCGTCAGGGTCGGCAGCCGGGTAATGAACTCCTCGCCGGAGGTCACAATGAAGAGGATTCCTTCGCCGGTGCGGCTCTGAACGATCAGCGCGCTGACGCCCACGATGATCGAGGCTGCGAGCAGGATGGGCAGGTGCGGGCCGCTTCCGGTCGCACGAGCGAGAAATGCCGCCACCGTGCGGGCGATCGTCACGACAACCGCGACAAGGATGGCCACCACGATGGCCCAGCCGAGCTGATCGACCTCAATCGACTTCGGGGCGCTGCCCAACTGCATGCTGCCGGAGAGAATCGGGCCGACGAACAGGGCGAGGAGCGCACCGAGGGCGCCGAACCCGACGACCTTCTTCTGATCCTTCGTGTCAGGGAAGTTCATGCGCTTGGCCACCAGGCCACCGATCATTGAGCCGGTCGCGACAAGCGCGACCTCAGGGCCGAGGACGAGACCGCCCCACAGCGAGGCGATGATCGCCAGGATCACGCCGACATACTCCTTCGGCGTGATGCTGCTGACCTTGATTCCTCCGATCGGCGAGTGACCCGCATCGCCGACGAAGGTCCGAATGACGAACACCGCGACCGCAGCCACCACCAGGATGGCGAGGACATACCAGGCGGGAGTCGTGGACCAGTGACCCGGAATGGTCTCCCAGATGGCGATGATGCCCGCATTGACGATCTCGAGAACGACGTAACCGAGCACCAGGCTGATCAGTGCGGCGATCAGCATGGCGGGGAGCGGACGGCGCGCGGGAGCAGTGGTCATGGAAGTACCCAACCATGAGGGAGTCCGTCGCGCGGACCTGGTCACGATCGTGCCGCGAGGTGAATCTCGCTAATCTGCGCCCATGAGACTCTTTCGCACTCTGGCTGCCCTGGTCATCGGCGTCGCTGCCCTCGTCGGCATGACCTCCCCCGCCCACGCGGCGTCGACCAGTGGGATCACCACGATCACGGTGTATCACCAGCCGGTCGTGCCCACTGCCGTCATCGGATCCGGCATCGGCACCGTGCGCTACTTCGCCATGCCGACAGCGGTGGACGGTGTCGCGGCGGATGGCCAGTACATGACCGGCACTCTCACGACCCTCGATGTCGGAGTGCCCGGCGGCCAGGAGGTTCGCGCATCGAACCTGAATTTCGTCTTCGGATCCTCCGAGAACCAGCTTGTCGTCGGTGGCATCGCCATCTACCCGGCAGCGGGCGCCACCCTGCCAGACGGCGCGCGAGTGGTGCGTCCGGTGATCGGCGGGTCGGGCAAGTACGCAGGAGCAGTCGGACAGGTGATCTCCACCAATCTCGGAGCGAAGGGCTGGACCCACGTCTTCAAGATCAGGATCCCTCGCTGATCTCCTCCGGACTGACCTTCACTGGCCGCGGATAACACGGCACACCTACGATTGCGCCCATGTCCACGACTGAAACCGCGGTCTCCAAGCGCCAGGCCTGGCTCCATGCCTACCTGTCACGTACGACCGTTCTTCTCTCGACGCTTGCCCTGATCTACCTGGTCACGTACTCCATCCAGTCGATCTGGCATGACCCGGGAACGACCTGGTATCTCTGGCTGGATCTTTTCGGCAAGTTCCTCTGGCTGCTGTTCGCGGTAGACCTGGTCTTCCGCTACATCATGACCTCGCCGCGCACGCACTTCTTCCGCAACAACTGGCTCGACACCATCACCGTGGTGATCCCCCAGCTACGAGCGCTCCGCGCGCTGCGTGCGTTCACCGGCGGCGGCATCATCTCCAAGAAGGGCTTCCTTTCCGGAAGTGCCATCGCCTCGGGCATCGTCGCCGTCATCCTCATCGTCTGGGTGGGCGGCCTGATGGTGCTCAACGCAGAGAGGGGTGCACCGGGGGCCGAGATCACCTCCCTCGGCGATGCGATCTGGTGGGGATTCGAGACCATTACGACGGTCGGCTACGGAGACTTCGTCCCGGTCACCGGCCTCGGCCGCACGTATGCCGTGTT
>JBEGLG010000032.1:0-17755 GCA_041183645.1 Actinomycetota bacterium
TACCTGGACGGAGATGGACGGCACCGCCAGCCCCATGCCTGCCGAGGCCAGCACCCACGAAATCCCGGCCGACCACGCGGGCCACGCGTCATTCAACGAGAGCGGCACCGTGACGATCGCGACGGCGAGCATGGCCGCGCCCAGTCGCACCGCCCTCGAGCGATCCTCGGAGGCCGAGAGCCGAGACTGCAGGTAGGAGCCGCCGGCCCAGGCAACTGCCGATACCGCGATCGTCAGGCCGGCCATGGTCGTGCTCAGCCCGCGAATCTGGACGAGAGCGAGCGGAATGAATACCTCGGCCGAGAAGTACGAGGCGGCGAAGAAGGCACGCATCATCACGCTCGCGGGAAGCCCGCGACCAAGGCGCAGGGCTCCGGACGGCAGCACCCTGCGCACCGCGAGAAGGAGTACCAGAACTCCGAGCGCGGCTTCGGCACCCCCGATCGGCGAGAGCTTGAGTGCACCGTCCTGCAGCCAGAACAGGCCCAGCGTGGCGACCGCACCGGCCAGCAGCCGCGAACGCCAAGCCGGATGAGGTTCACCTCCCTGGTACGGCCCAACCCTCGGCACGAGCAGCACGGCCACAGGAATGATGAGGAGCGGAACGATCCAGAAGACATACCGCCAGCTCAGCGAGTCAGCGAGCCAGCCGGCGATGAACGGGCCGACGATTGACGGCACGATCCATGCAGCCGAGAGCACGGAGAAGGCCTTGGGGCGCAGGCTCTCCGGGTACGCGCGAGCGATGAGCAAGTAGGCGCTGACCAGTACCGCGCCGCCGCCCATGCCCTGCAATCCCCGACCGATGATGAGCAACGGCAATCCGCCTGCGGCACCCGTGACAACGGAACCCAGGAAGAAGCAGGTGATGCCGGCGATCAGCGGGCCGCGCGGCCCTCGCGCATCACCCCACAGCCCCGACACCACCATGGCGAGAAGCGATGCGACCGTGTAGGCGTTGAACGCCCAGGTGTAGTCGGCAAGGACGTGGAGCTCACGTGCGACCACGGGCATGGCGGTGCTCGAGCCGATCGCCTCGAAGGCATTGAGGGTGATGAGAACGATCACTCCGATGGTGATCGGAGTGAGGGCTCCGTGCCAGATCGACGTGGGCGCCGAGTCGCTCTTCGGCGCCGATGCCTCGATCAGGAGTCCTTGTCGCCGCCGCCTCGCGGCAGGCCGGCATGGATCTCCTGGCACTCAGGGCAGATCGGGAACCGGGAGGGATCGCGATTGGGGATCCACGTCTTTCCGCACAGCGCCTTGACCGGAACCCCGGTGACGGCGCTCTCCATGATCTTGGCCTTCTCGACGTAGTGCGCGAATCGCTCGTGGTCGCCTTCGTCGATGCTGAACTCGGTGCGCTCCTCGAGCAGGGTGCTGCCTTCGATCGACGGGGCATCCAGTGGAGTCGACATGAGGTACGCGGCCATGCGGGAAGTGTAGATCCGCCAGGTCACCCCACGCAGGCACTCCCTAGGCTTGGGGCATGGCCACGACAGACATCACCGAAGAGACCTTCAACGACACGGTCAGCGCGAATCCGATCGTCCTGATCGACTTCTGGGCCGCCTGGTGCGGTCCCTGCAGGCAGTTCGCTCCCACCTACGAGAAGGTGTCCGAGGCCAACCCCGACATCGTGTTCGCCAAGGTCGATACCGAGGCACAGCAGCAGCTGGCCGGCGCCTTCAACATCACCTCCATCCCCACCCTGATGGCCATCCGCGACGGCGTGGTGCTGTACGCCAATCCCGGCGCACTCCCCGAGGCCCAGCTGGCTGATCTGGTGGCGAAGGTGCGCGAGGTCGACATGGACGATGTTCGGGCACAGATCGCGGCGCAGGCGGGCGCGGAGTCGTCCGACTGACGAACGTGGCCCGCATCACTCGAGATTCGGGCGCCTAGCACGAAGTCGGGACCTTTGTCCCTCCGAGCGACCACTCCCCTGGCCTTAGCGTGATCCGTGAACGGACTACGCATTCGGCAGAAGGAGTGGGGAGCATGCCGCAACAGCCCTTGGCCCAGGTGCCCGTCGATGCCCAGTGGCACTGGCAGGAACTCGGCTCGTGCCGCGAGGTCGATCCGCTGATGTTCTTCCACCCGCAGAATGAGCGCGGCTCGGCACGGGTGAAGCGTGATCGGGCAGCGAAGCAGGTCTGCGCCGGATGCACGGTCCGGCTCGAATGCGCCGACTACGCGGTGCGCGCTCGTGAGCCCTATGGCGTGTGGGGCGGGCTGTCCGAGGATGAGCGAGAGCGCATCTACGCGCGCCTCGACTCCCGCAACTACCCCCGCCAGAAGGGCGATGGCCTGCGCGTCGCGGAACGTGACATCGCCCTGGCCGTAAGCCCACGCGCATTGGGAATTGCCTAGCCCCACCCAGTAGCGTTGGGCAATGACGCTTTTTGGACGCGACTTCCTCCAGGAGTCCGATTTCACCCGCGCTGAGCTCGAGTCGCTTCTCGACCTCGCTGCCGAGCTGAAAGCGGCCCGCGCAGCCGGCACGGAGAAGCAGCGCCTGGTCGGCAAGCAGATCGCGCTCATCTTCGAGAAGACCTCCACGCGAACGAAGATCTCCTTCGAGGTCGCCATGCGCGATCAGGGCGGTCATGTCAGCATCCTCGACCCCAGCACCTCGCAGATTGGCCACAAGGAATCCGTGGCCGATACCGCTCGAGTGCTGTCGACGATGTTCGACGGAATCGAGTACCGCGGGGCCGCACATGCCCACGTCGTGCAACTCGCCGAGTACTCGAGTGTTCCGGTCTTCAACGGGCTCACCGATGACTGGCACCCGACGCAGATGCTGGCCGACTTCCAGACCATGCGCGAGCATGCAGCTTCAGGGCAGCTCTCCTACGCCTACATCGGCGATGCCCGCAGCAACATGGGCAATTCACTTCTCGTCATGGGCGCCATCATGGGAGCCGATGTGCGCATCGTCGCGCCCCGGGAGTTGTGGCCGTCCGACGATGTGCAGGCACTCGCTGCCGAGCGAGCTGCCGAGAGTGGCGCCGTCATCACCCTGACCGACGACCCCGCTGTCGGCATTCCCGGCGCGCAGTTCGTGCACACCGACGTCTGGGTCTCGATGGGCGAGCCCGCCGAGGTGTGGGCCACTCGCGTGGCGCTCCTGAAGCCCTATCGAGTCGATGCGGCACTGATGGCACTCACGGGCCGCGGCGACGCGAAGTTCATGCACTGCCTGCCGGCGTTCCACGACGCGAACACTGCCGTAGGGCGCAAGGTCGAGGCAGAGTTCGGCCTGACCGGCGGAGTCGAGGTCACTGACGAGGTCTTCGAGTCACCGGCGAGCATCGTCTTCGAGCAGGCCGAGAACCGCATGCACAGCATCAAGGCAGTGCTCGTGGCCACCTTGTCCGACTAGAACCCAGGCATCACGCAAGAAGGGGCGGCCATCGGCCGCCCCTTCTTGTTGTTCGTGGCGCTTACGCGCTGGCGAGTCGCCCGCGCAGCGCTTCGAGCTCGCTGCTCAGCTCAGCCGGCAGGTGCTCGCCGAACTTGGCGAAGTACTCAGCGGTGAGATCGCACTCGGTCAGCCAGGAATCCGGGCTGACGGCGAAGAGCTGCTCGAGCTGCGAGGCGCTGATGGCCAGTCCGTCGAGGTTGAGATCGGAGGTCACCGGCATCCGACCGATGGGGCTCTCGACCGCAGCGGCCTCGCCCTCGAGGCGACGGATGATCCACTCGAGAACACGCGAGTTATCGCCGTAGCCCGGCCAGAGGAAACTGCCCTCGTCGTCCTTGCGGAACCAGTTGACGGCGTAGATCTTCGGCAGCTTCTCGGCAGAGGTCTGCTTGCCCACCTTGAGCCAGTGACCCCAGTAGTCGGCCATGTTGTAGCCGCAGAACGGCAGCATGGCGAAAGGATCGCGACGCAGCTCGCCGACGGCGCCTACGGCCGCGGCCGTGGTCTCGGACGAGACCGAGGAGCCCATGAAGACGCCGTGCTGCCAGTCGAGTGACTCCGTGACGAGAGGAACATTTGTCGCGCGACGGCCGCCGAACAAGATGGCGTCGATCGGCACGCCCGCGGGATCCTCGAAGTTCGGGGCAATCGAGGGGCACTGATCAGCAGGTGCGGTGAAGCGGGCATTCGGGTGGCTGGACGGCTCGCTCGACGCCGGAGTCCAGTCATTGCCCTTCCAGTCGATCAGGTGCGCAGGCTTCTCCGGGGTGAGGCCCTCCCACCAGACATCTCCATCGTCGGTCAGCGCGACATTCGTGAAGATGCAGTTCGCGTACAGGGTCTTCACGGCATTCGCATTGGTCTCCATGCCGGTGCCCGGTGCGACGCCGAAGAAGCCGGCCTCCGGATTGATGGCGTACAGGCGGCCGTCGTCACCGAAGCGCATCCAGGCGATGTCGTCGCCCACGGTCTCGACCTTCCAGCCGGGAACGGTGGGCTCGAGCATGGCCAGGTTGGTCTTGCCGCACGCAGACGGGAACGCCGCGGTGATGTAGCGAACGTCGTTGCTCGGCGAGGTGAGCTTGAGGATGAGCATGTGCTCGGCAAGCCAGCCTTCGTCGCGCGCCATGGCCGAGGCGATGCGCAGGGCGAAGCACTTCTTGCCCAGGAGTGCGTTCCCGCCGTAGCCGGAGCCGTAGGACCAGATCTCGCGGGTCTCCGGGAAGTGCACGATGTACTTGGTGTCGTTGCACGGCCACGAGACGTCGTCGCGACGATTGCCTGCTTCGTCGATCAGCGGGAAGCCGACAGTGTGCGCGGCCGGCACGAAGTCGCCGGTCTCGCCGATGAGATCGAGCGCAGCCTGGCCCATGCGGGTCATGATGCGCATGTTCACCACGACGTACGGCGAGTCGGTGATCTCGACGCCGAGCTGGGAGATGCGCGAGCCCAGGGGGCCCATCGAGAAGGGCACGACATACATCGTGCGACCGCGCATCGAGCCGGCGAACAGGCCCTCGAGAGTGCCGCGCATCTCGGCGGGATCGGCCCAGTTGTTGGTGGGGCCGGCATCCTCTGCCTTCTCGGAGCAGATGTAGGTGCGGTCCTCGACACGGGCGACATCGCTCGGGCTCGAGCGTGCAAGGAAGGAGTTGGGGCGAATCTCCGGGTTCAGGCGAATGAACGTGCCGGCATCGACCATCTGCGCAGTAAGGCGATCCCATTCGGCCTGCGAGCCATCGCACCAGACAACCTGATCGGGCTGGGCAAGCTCAGCCATCTGCGTCACCCAGGCGAGAAGCTTGGCGTTCTTGGTGGGTGCGTTCTGCAGACCAGGGATCATCGATTCGCTCCGTTGCGATTTCGGCCCGCCGAAGCGGCGAGCGCTGATCGCCTAAGCATGCTCCTCGCGCATGGTCATTTCGTCAGGAAATCTCGTGCAAACGCTTCCGTGTGATCAAGTGCACATGGGGTGATGTGGTGCAGCGCACAAAGTGGATGGACGTCCGCGTTTTCTTCGTGAACTGGGTCACTTCGGAGCGGTGAGAGCCTGCTCGATCAGGTGCGCGTAACCCTTTGCACCGGCTGGCGGCAGATGGGTGTGATCGGAATACAGCCACGACGGATGCGCCTTCGTGGCTGCCTTCCAGTCGATGATCGTCACGCGCCCCGCGGGGAATGCGCGTGCGCACCTGCGAATGGTGTCGTTGTTGACCGACTCCCAACGGCGCGGCACGGAGATAGTCAGCAAGTACACGCGTCGGTGAGGACCGGCAATCTTGACCATGTCCTTGCAGTTCTCGAGTGAGTAACTGCCGTTCGTGCCGAGGTGGATGACGACATTCGTCGGCAGTTTCTTTCCGCGCTTGCGCAGCAGACCCGGCCCGGTCACCGCCTGACGGTTCACCTTGGCATCGACGATGTCGACGCCCTTCTTCAGCAGCACCCACTTGGCGCCGAGCTGAACCGAGTCACCCAGGGTGATGGCGTCCAGGCTCGGAGCGGGCTCGGCTGCCCTGGCCGCCGGGGCGAGCATCGCGGTCGTGGCCAGGAGGCCGACAAGCAGAAGGGGAAGACGCATGCGTCCACCGTACGTCGCGAGTGCGCTAGCGCTCGGCATCGACGGAGCGGAATCTGCGAAGCCGCAGGCTGTTGCTCACCACGAACACCGAGGAGAAGGCCATCGCCGCACCGGCCACCATCGGGTTGAGCAGCCCCGCCATGGCCAGCGGGATCGCGGCAATGTTGTACGCGAAGGCCCAGAACAGGTTGCCCTTGATGATGCGGAGAGTCCGTCGCGAGAGTCGGATGGCGTCGACAGCACCCCTCAGGTCGCCGCGCACGAGAGTGATATCCGCGGCCTCGATCGCCGCATCAGTACCGGTACCCATGGCCAGGCCCAGGTCAGCACGCGCGAGCGCCGCCGCGTCGTTCACGCCATCGCCCGCCATCGCAACGATGTCGCCCCCGCGCTGAAGGCCGGCTATCACCTCAGTCTTCTCCTCGGGTCTGACCTCGGCGATCACGTCGTCGATACCGACCTCCGCGGCCACCGCTGCCGCCGCGCGAGGGTTATCACCCGTGAGCAGCACGGGCCGAAGGCCGAGATCGCGGAGTCCGGCGATCGCGCGGGCACTGTCCGGCTTAACCGTGTCGGAGACGATGGCGATACCGGCGGCAGTGCCATCGACAGCGATGCCGATCACGGTGCGGCCCAATTCCTGCTGCTCACTGACCAGACGTGATGCGTCCGGGTCGAGTCGCACTGACCAGGCTTCGGCCAGCCAGGTCGGTCGCCCCGCAGCCACCGCATGGCCCTCGACGACTCCGCTGACGCCGAGACCGCGCGCGGAGGCGAAGGACTCCACCTTCGGCGGGCTCGTGCCCGAGGCGAGGGCGATCGCGCGGCCCACCGGATGCTCCGATGCCGCTTCCACGGCACCGGCCCACCGGAGGATCTCCTCGCGTGAATGCCCGCCGAGCGGCACGAGATCAACGAGTGACATGTGGCCGGTAGTGATGGTGCCCGTCTTATCGAGCACGAAGGTCGTGATCCTGCGCGTCGATTCGAGATTCTGCGGCCCCTTGATGAGGATGCCGAGCTGCGCGGCACGTCCCGTGCCGACAAGCAGGGCCGTGGGCGTGGCCAGGCCGAGTGCGCACGGGCAGGCGATGATGAGTACCGACACCGCCGCGGTGAACGCGGCCGTGGCTCCATGGCCGGTGGCGAACCAGAGCACCAGCGTGAGCAGCGAGAGTCCGATCACGATCGGCACGAAGATGGTCGCCACACGATCGGCCAGCCGCTGCACGGGAGCCTTGCCGGTCTGCGCCTGCTCGACCATTCGTGCAATGCGTGCGAGCTGGGTATCCGCGCCCACCTGCGTGGCACGCACGAGCAGACGACCGCCGGCGCTGATCGTCGCGCCGATCACCGCATCCCCAGGTCCGACATCCACCGGCACGGACTCTCCGGTGACGAGTGAGCAATCCACCGCTGACTCGCCCTCGAGCACGACTCCGTCGGTGGCAATCTTCTCCCCCGGTCGCACGACGAACTCGTCGTCGACCTTCAGCTCAGTCACCGGGACTCGAAGCTCGGCTCCGCCGCGCATGACGGAGACCTCCTTCGCCCCGAGCGTGAGCAAGGCCTGGAGCGCGGAACCGGAGCGAGCCTTGGCGCGCACTTCGAGGAAGCGGCCGGTAAGTATGAAGACGGTCACCGCCGACGCCACCTCGAGATAGATCTCGACCTGACCGGCCTCCGAGGGCAGCCAGGTGAAGTCCATGGTCATGCCGATCATCCCGGCGCCGCCGAAGACAAGTGCATAGACAGACCAGGCATACGCCGCGAGCACGCCCAGCGAGATCAGGGTGTCCATGGTGACGGCACCATGACGAAGATTCATCCACGTGGCGCGATGGAAGGGCCACGCACCCCAGGTGACCACCGGAGTCGCCAGCACGAGTGAGATCCACTGCCAGTAGTCGAACTGCAGCGCCGGCACCATCGCCATGAGTACGACCGGGATAGTCAGAACCGCAGAGATGACGAGACGACGGCGCAGGCTGACGAGTTCGAAGTCGCCGTCAGAGCGTTCGGCGACCGGAAGAACTGCCGTGTATCCGGTGGCCTCGACAGTCTCGATGGCGCGCTCGACGCTTACCTCGGCCGGCAGGGAGACATGGGCCTTCTCGGTCGCGTAATTCACCGTGGCGATCACGCCCGGAAGCTTGTTGAGCTTCTTCTCGATGCGCATGGCGCACGAGGAGCAGGTCATTCCGCCGATCTCGAGATCGACCTCGGTCGACATGGCTACTCCACGAGCTCGTAGCCGGCCTCGTCGACCGCGGCACGGACAGTCTCGGTGTCGAGAGTCATGTCGCTGGTGACGCGAACATCGGAGATCGCACCGGCCTGCAGGTCAATGCTCACGTCGGTCACGCCATCAAGCAGGCTGAGCTCGGAGGTGACCGCGTTCACGCAATGATCGCAGGTCATGCCCTGCACTCTGTACATGGTCGTGGTCATCTCGCTCCTTCGTCACTGCCGCATAACGCGCACGCAGCCTGCGCTATTCCTCGGGCCGGAGTCTCAGGCCAGGGACAGGAAGAGCTTCTCGAGCTCCTCGGTTGTCATGGGCGCGGCATCGCCGTCGATCAGGCATTGCTTCAGGCCGGTGGCCACGATCTTGAATCCCGCGCGATCGAGGGCCTTGGAGACCGCCGCGAGCTGGGTGACGACATCGGTGCAGGAGCGGCCGTCCTCGATCATGGCAATCACGCCATCGAGCTGGCCGCGAGCTCGCTTGAGCCGAGTGAGCACATCGCGATTGATCTCGGGATCCAGGTTCATGGCCCAAGTTTAGGCCATACCCCCACTGGTATCGCCTTTCTCGCTCAGGAGGGGTGCCAGATACCGTGGCAGCGTGAGCGAGCAGACGGCCGGCAGCCCGCTGCACGGCGACGCCCTCTTCGGGCGCGGCTCGCATTTCACCCCCTACCTGGCTACCGGATTGATGGCTCGCGCCGCGACCGAGGCGGCCAGCCCCGCCGTGCTGCTCACGGCTATCGCACTCCTCGGCAAGGCCTCGACCGGCTCGTACCTGGTTGCGGCCCTGACCGTGGCGGCAGCGCTGACCGGCCCGCTCGCAGGGGCGCTCATTGATCGAAGTCGCAGCCCTCGCGCCGCGTTCGCCCTCGGGATGGGCCTACTGGTCGGCGGTCTTCTCGGGCTGGTGCTCACCATCGGTCATGCACCGGCACTGCTGCTCATGGCCTTCGCCTTCATCGCCGGCCTCGGCTTCCCGGCGGTCACCGGCGCCTGGAGCGCTCAGATGCCGACGATGGTCTCCCCGGCGAACCTGCACCGTGGCTACTCGATCGACGCCGGCACCTACAGCATCGCCGCCATCATCGGTCCTCCCGCGGCGGCGGCCATGCTCTACATCTCCGATCGCGCGCCGATCTGGCTGCCGATCGGGCTCCTGCTGATCGCCCTCGTGATGCTGCGCTTCGTACCACTGAAGCCCGCAGCGCACGATCTCGACGGTGACCGGCCCACCTTGCTGCAGGATCTCCGCCACGGGGTCGAGACGATCCTCCACCGCGCTTCACTACGCCGATCCACCTTCATCACGACAGTCGGCTTCGCCGGCCAGGCAGCGCTCTTCATCAGTGCACCGCTTCTGTCGCAGCACCTGACAGATTCCCTTACCTTCACCGGAGTCATTCTCGGATTCAATGCCGCCGGAGGTGTCACGGCGGCCCTGGTCATCACGCGAGTGCCGATTCGGCGGCCCGACCTGCTCGTGATTGTCACCATGATCATCTCGATGATCGCGCTGCTGCTCATCGCCGTGGCACCGGTGCTCTGGATCGTGCTGCTCGGAGCATTCATCATGGGTGCCACGGATGCCCCGATGCTCTCGGCGATGTACCTGGTGCGCAATCGCGAATCATCGGCTCGCGTACGCGCTCAGGTGTTCTCTACCGCCGCGAGCCTGCGCACCGCAGCCTTCGGCCTTGCCGCAGCGCTTTTCGGAACTCTGCTCACGCATGGCACCACGTTCGTCCTGCTCGTCGGCGTGGCCCTTCACCTCATCGCGCTCGTCGTCGGCCTCGCCATCGGCCCGCCGCTTGCCTGGCATCGGCTCCGTAGGCTTGCCCCATGAACGCTCCCGGTCGCATCGCCCTCGTCGGTAGCGGCGAGTACCTGCCGGTCATGCAGGAGACCGAGGCGTGGCTGCTCGAGGGGCGCCCGCAGCGCTTCGTGCAGCTCGCGACCGCGGCTGCACCGGAAGGTGACAAGTCACTCGCGAAATGGCATGAGCTCGGGCGCGAGTCGGCGGAACGACTCGGCGCCGAGCAGGTGATCGTCGATATCCGCAAGCGCCCCGATGCCGATGAGGATCGGTGGGTCGAGGCTATTCGCGGTGCCGGGCTCATCTATCTCTCCGGCGGCAACCCCGGATACCTGGCGCGCAGCCTGCGCGGATCCCGCGTCTGGCGCGCCATCAAGGACGAATGGCTCGCGGGCGCATCCGTCGCCGGCTGCAGTGCAGGCGCGATGGCCCTGTGCGGATACGTGCCCGACTTCCGGCATCCGAGTAAGGGCGGTGATGATGGCCTGAACCTGATTCCCGATCTTCGCGTGCTGCCGCATTTCGATCGCTTCGGGAAATGGATTCCCGACTTCGCCATGCGCCCGCTTGTCACCGAGGGCGCGATCGTGGTCGGCATCGATGAGGACACCGCCCTACTCGGCGAGATGGACGACGCGGGCACCTGGCTGTTCCGGCCGCGGGGGCGTCAGTCGGCCTGGCGCATCGATGCCGATCGCAAGTACCGGGTGAACAGCCCGCTCGAACTTCGGGTACCGCGTGTCTGATTCACCTGAGATCGAGCCAGCTGAGTTTCATCACGCGCACATTCGCACCTTTAAGCCGCGCCGTGGCCGGGTGACGCAGAAGCAGAATGCCGCCCTGACGAATCTCAGCGGCCCTGTCCTCACGGTGTCCGATGACGTACTCGACTTCGCGAGCATCTGGCCGGGCATCGACGACGTCGTGATCGAGATCGGCTTCGGTACCGGCACCGCGACAGTTCTCATGGCGATGGCCCAGCGCGAGACCGGCTTGCTCGCGATCGACGTGCACACTCCCGGCGTCGGCGAGCTCCTGCATCGCATCGACGAGGAGCAGCTCACTCAGGTGCGGGTGATCGAGGGCGATGCCATCGTGGTGCTCAAGCAGATGATCCCCGCAGGTGCGCTCGCCGGCGTGCGCACGTATTTTCCCGACCCGTGGCCCAAGGCGCGTCATCACAAGCGGCGTATCGTGCAGCCGGAATACGCCAAGCTCCTCGCGACTCTTGTGCGCCCCGGCGGCTTCTGGCACCTCGCCACCGACATCGTCGACTACGCCGAGCAGATGCTCGAGGTTCTCGATGCCTCACCGGAATGGACCGGCGGAGTCATCGAGCGCCCTGAGTGGCGACCGGTGACCAAGTACGAGTCAATCGCCCTCGAGGCCGGTCGGCCGATCACCGACCTGATGTACACGCGTCGCTAGTTGTCGTCGAGCAGGGCGTTGAGCTCTGCCTTCTTCGCGCGAGTCCAGGTGATGGCCGACAGGATCATCGCTGCCATCGCGGCGAGGAGTACCCACAGGAACAGCAGGATGTCGATCGAGGCGCCGATCGGCGGGGCGTTGGGCAGCGAATTGCGCAGTAAGGGAAGTGCGAACAGAAGCGAGCCGAGCCAGCCGAGCAGTGCGACTTCCATCCGCCGTCGGCCAGACGACACCAGCAAGGCAATGAAGAGGGCGACAACGGCAAGTGCGGTCATCGTGACCAGCAGAACTATGGCGAAGAGCTTGGTGCTGAAGGCACGCACCACATGCAGTGATACCTGAGCACCGTCCTCCATGCCGGTGGGCATGTCCATCGAGACATCCCAGCCGCTGAGACCGCCCGCACCCTCGGTACCGACGGGAATCGGCCCCTTGACTGTCCAGCCCCCACCGGTCTCACGCTGCACGCTCTCGGCGCGAACATAGAGATCGGCGTCGTAGCTGTCGAAGGGATAACTGCTCACGGAGCCATCCGCACCGAGCAGAACCTGAGCGGCGCCGAGATGGCTGCCCTGCGGGTAGTAGAACTCCTGGTTGCCCTCAGTGGTGGCCACCGTGATGCGCGTGTTCTGCAGGAGGGTGTCGCTGTCACCGTTGACGTACTCAGTGCCGAGGGCGTTGAAGACCAGTCGAGCAGTCATGGTGTTCGTGGCAGCCTCCAACGACAGGGGCTGCACGGTGACCGAGATACCCGGGTCGGCGGGAACTTCGAGGCCGCCCGTGGTGTTGAGATCGCCCTCATTCTCGTAGGCGATCGAGACCGCGAGAATCGCGGCGATCAGCACGATCAGGGCAATGATCGTGACGCGCCAGCCGGAGCGCGAGAGCGGGCGTGGCTGGGGGTGGAGCAGCCATTCCGCACGGCTCTTGGTCATCACCGACTCCTTCGCGCACAAAGGGAAACGCGACGCACTGTATCCCTCCAGTACGCCGCGCCCTTGGTGAATCGCCTATGCAGGCGTGCTGAAGAGAATCGCCTCGCCCTGGCCGCCGCCGCCGCACAGCGCCACGGCACCGAGGCCGCCGCCGCGCTTCTTGAGCTCGTAGGCCGCGGTGAGCAGCACGCGGGCGCCGCTCATGCCGACCGGATGGCCGAGTGCGATGGCACCGCCGTTGACATTGACGATGTCGGGATTGAGACCGAGATCCTTGACCGAGGCGAGACCGACGCTGGCGAAGGCCTCGTTGATCTCGACGATGTCGAGATCAGCAATGGTGGCCTTGCCGTCGCGACGCAGGGCGTCCTTGATGGCGTCAGCCGGCTGCAGCAGGAGTGACGGGCTCGGGCCGGCGACCTCGCCGTGGGCGCGGATCTCCGCGATCCAGCTGAGGCCGTGAGCCTCGGCGAACTCCTTGGTGGTCACCACGACTGCCGCGGCACCGTCGGAGAGCTGCGAGGCATTGCCTGCAGTGATGCGGCCATCCTTCGCAAAGGCCGGCTTGAGATTGGCCAGGCCCTCGGCCGTGGTGTCGGGGCGCACGCCTTCGTCCTCGGTCACGGTGACGACGCCCTTACGGGTCTTGATCTCGACGGGAACGATCTCCTCGGCCAGGCGACCGCTCGCGGTTGCCGCGGCAGCGAGCTGATGCGAACGAGCCGAGAACGCGTCGAGCTCCTCGCGCGTGATCTCGTGATCGTTGCCGTAGCTCTCGGTCGAGGAACCCATCGATACCTTGTCGAAGGAGCAGATCAGCGCATCGCGATCGAGTGAGTCGGCAGCCTTGACCTCGCCGTACTTGTAGCCGTGACGCGAGCCCTGCAGCAGGTGCGGCGCATTGGTCATTGACTCGGTACCGCCGGCCACGACGACCGTGTGCTGGCCGGCCTTGATCATCTGCACGGCCATGCCGATGGCGACGAGGCCCGACAGGCACAGCTTGTTGATCGAGACGGCCGGAATGTTGATCGGCAGGCCCGCGGCTGCAGCGCACTGGCGGGCCGGGTTCGGGCCGACACCGGCCTGCACCACATTGCCGAAGACCACGGCGTCGATCTGATCAGCGGTGACGCCGGAGCGCTCGACTGCTGCCTTGATAGCAATGCCGCCGAGGTCGACTGCGGAGAGGGTCGAGAAGACGCCCAGCAGCTTGCCGATCGGGGTACGGGCACCATCGAGGACTACGCACGTGGTCATGAACACTCCTATTAGTTGGATGTCCTAATACTATCCCCCGCGGCCCGCCCGATCGATAGCCTCTCTCCAGTTACTAGTCAGGGGAATACATGAGTCGCACGGCCATCATCACCGGAGCGGGCACGGGTATCGGGGCCGCCACCGCCCGTACCCTCGCCGCCTCCTGCGCCACGGTCGTGCTCGTGGGGCGTCGCACCGAGAAGCTCAAGCAGGTGGCGGCCGAGATTGCCGCCCAGCACCCCGAGGTCACCACCCACGTGAAGTCCGTTGACCTCACCGACGTGGCGGCCGTCGAGAAGTTCGCGCGCTGGGCCACTGAGGCCCTGCCCACTGTCGACGTCCTGGTCAATAACGCCGGCTCCGTCCAGCCGCGGTTCTCGGGCGGGCTGCAGGATCTCAATGACGTGTGGGAGTCCACGATTCGCGGCAACCTGATGAGTGCCGTGCTGATGACCGAGGCACTGCTTCCGCGCATCACCTCCCCCGGTGGCCGCATCGTGATCGTCGGCTCCTTCGCCGCGCAGTTCGGCAACGGCTCGATCGCCTACTCGGCCGCCAAGTCGGCACTGCAGACCTACGTGGTGAGCCTGACCCGCACCCAGGGCCCGCGCGGCATCACCTGCAATGTCGTCGCGCCCGGCTTCACCGGTGACACCGAGCTCGTCGTCGGGCGAATTGACGAGGAGCGTCATGCGCGCCTGGTCAGCGGCATTGCCGCAGGCCGCTCCGCGAGCTCTCAGGAGATTGCGAACGTCATCGACTTCCTGGCATCCCCGGGAGCATCCTTCGTCAGCGGACAGACTGTCACCGCCAATGGTGGCGTGCTGTTCCCTGGTTAGTACCTACCTAGAAGAGGAAGCATCATGGCCGAGTT
Source organism: Actinomycetota bacterium (assembly GCA_041183645.1). Taxonomy (GTDB): domain Bacteria; phylum Actinomycetota; class Actinomycetes; order S36-B12; family S36-B12; genus CAIKZY01. Next base: position 14,572 of record JBEGLG010000032.1, read on the forward strand.
CACTGAACTGGATCTGCAGCGCATCGAGATCGCAAAGAAGTTGTTCGCAGCCTGGAGCAGCGGCAACGCCGATGCCCCCGCTGACTTCATGGCACCCGATGCCACTCTCTGGGATTCCATTGGCGGGCAGAAGGACGGCTGGGCGAATATCCGCGAGTACTTCGCCCATGGTCTGCAGCGCTATCCCGACCTGGTTCTCGAGCCGACCGGCGAGTACTGGGCACGCCCCGATGGCATCGCGCTGCAATGGGTCATGAGCGCGACGGTCATGGATGACTCCAAGGGCGCCGAGCACAAGGGCAAGAAGTGGATTGTCGAGGGCCTGAGCTTCCTGCAATTCGACGGCCTCACCGTGGTGCTCGAAGCCGACTATCACGAGGGAACCTCGCGCGATAAGTCACTTCAGGACGGTGGACTCCACGCCCCGATCAAGCGCTGATGCAACTGCTCGACCTGGCGTGAGCTGATCTGGACCTGGGTCACCAGTCGGCGGTAGAGGAATGGCGCCACGATCTCCTCGACACCCTGCTTCACGTCGAGATCGTCACGGAACACTCCCTCGGCCTGACCACGCCGGATGATCTCGGCAGCGCGTGACCTCGTCTGCGAGAAGCTTCGGCTGTGCACGTCGGCGAAGGCGTCATCGCGCATCGAGCCCTCGATCAGCGCGATGAGCACCGCGCAATAGGTCGGATCATTGAGCCGACGGGCATAGTCGGCAAGGTAATCACGGAGCGCAGCACTCGGATCCGCCGAGAACTCGATCGAGTCACGATGCATGAGCTCGTCGAAGACCTCGCAGGTCAAGGCGGCAAGGTCGGGCCAGTTGCGATAGATCGTGCTGCGCGAGACTCCGGATTCCTCCGCGAGACGATCAGTCGTGAGTCCGGCCACGCCGTCGGTCACGAGCACCGAGCACACGGCCTCGAAGACCGCGGCCTTCGAGCGCTCGTATCGCGCATCGGTCGTCACGGCTACTCGCAGGTGATGTCGAGGAGTTGGCCGAGGAAGCGCAGGTGCACGGCGATGCCGATGGCGAGCTGATCAGCGGTGCGGTGCGAGCCTTCGGTGAACACGGTGAGCGCCGTGAGATTCACGCAGGCCCCGCGGAAGTGGTTGTACGCCAGCCACTGGCGCCACTGCTCCTCGGTGTAGGTTAGACCTATCGTCTCGGCGAGTCGCGCCTTCCAGGCATCGGCACTCATCGTGCGGCGCCCGCGGATGAGAGCGAGGTAGGCCCAGTCCTCAGCCGCGTCGCCGACGTGGGCGAACTCCCAGTCGAGCACGGTCAGGCCATTCTCGGGATCGAAGAGCGCATTACCCGGGCCGGCGTCGCCGTGCACGATCACGCTCGGTCCGGTGGGCTCGAGATTCGCTCGCAGCCAGGCGGCACCTTGCTCGATCAGCGGAATCGGCAAAGGTGCATGCGCGCGGTAGAGAGCAAGCCAGCCGTCGATGTTGTCGCAGATCACCTGCTCGGCGGTGCGACCGGAGTCATCGATCGCCGTGATCGGAACCTTGTGCAGGTCGGCGACCGAGCGAATGATGTCGTCGAGCCCGGCATCGTCGAGTCGCACCTCACCGCGCACTTCTTCCATGACGAAGAAGGGCTCACCGAGTACCGAGCCGGTGGGCTCGACGTGCAGAATCGCCGGTACTCGATATCCGGCAGTCAGCAGCCCCCTCATCGCCGCAACCTCGGTCGTGGTCTCGGTGCCGAACATGCCGCCCTGCTCGATGCGCACGATCACGTTGCGCGGCCGGCCATCGACACTCACGGTCGTACGCCACATGCGGCGTGAGAAGCCGCCGCCGATGACCTCGGCACGGAGGATCTCGACCGGTGAACCGTGCTCGGCAGTCAGCCAGGCTTCGAGCCTCGCGAGGTCAGCCCCGTCGACTTCGATGACCGGATGCTCCACATCGGTGCCGTGACCGGTGAAGACAGCGAGCAGCGGCTCGGCGACGGCGAAGTCCTCGCGTGACCACGCGAGGAGCTGATCGCGCAACGCGGAAGGCCCGAAGTCATCGAGCATCGCCCGGGCAGCCGCGCCGAAGGCTGCTTGGTCGGAGGTGCCAGCCGGCAGTGCGAGCAGATCGATGATGACCGCTGCACGGCCATGGGTCGGATCTTCACCACGACTGGCGGCATAGGTCTCAATACCGGCCCACTGACTCAGGTCACCATGCGCGATGTCGGCCGCGGCATGCGCTCGATCGATTGCCTCGGTCAGCGCAGCATCGGAGATGCGCACGGTCATCGGCGCAGCTCCGCGGCGAACTTCGCCTCGAGACCGAAGTCGTAGCCCGCCCCCCACATCGGATCGGCCAGCACGTCAGGCGAATCGGACACGGGCGAAGCGCAGAACCACTCGTAGGTCTGCTCGTGACCGACGCGAAATCCGCGCTCGACAGTAAGACCGAAGTCAGCTGCTTTCTCGACGGAGAGGATGCCGTGGTGGCGGTCCTTGAAGAGGTGACCGAAGAGCGGGCCTTCCGTCGTGTAGCCGGTCGGCACGTTGATGATCTCGGGTGTCACGCCGACGATGTCGGCGAGCTGATGCACGTACTCGATTGCCGAGCAGCCCTGACCCGTGATGTTGAAGACCTCACCCGCTGCCTTCGGCAGCTTCGACATCTCGACGAGATTCGTGACGAGATCATCGACATGGCCGTACGACGTGGTGACCAGGCCCTCATGAGGAACAAGAACCGGCAGCCCCTTGCGCAGCCGCAGGAACATCGCGGTCTCCATGTCATGGATGTTGTTATCGGGGCCGTAGATCGCCGCCGGGCGTGCAATCGAGCCCGGAAAGCCGGTGCGTGCATGACGATCGAGAATCACGCGCTCGGCATGGGCCTTGAATCCGCCGTAGGTGGTCTCGGGGTCATCGCGGTAGGGCTGATCCTCGGTCCACGGCATGATGCCCGTCGGTGCGTACGCCATGATCGACGAGACGAACACATACGAGCCCACCCGACCGTCAAGCAGGTTGATGAGATCCTCGAAGAGCCCGCCGCCCGCGGCCATCACGAAGCCCGAGACGTCGATCACCGAATCCCATTCGGTGCCCTCGAGTGCCGAGCGCATGGACTCGGTGCTCGTGCGATCGCCCACGATGCGACTCACGCCCTCGGGGAGGTCGCTGGTGGTCTTGCCGCGGTTCAGCACGGTGACCTCGTG
>JBEGLG010000033.1:0-4893 GCA_041183645.1 Actinomycetota bacterium
GAGTAGCCCTCGCCGACCATCTCGGCGAGCTTGCCGCCGCAGTACTCGACCGGGATGACGTCCTGGCGCAGCAGGGCGATCAGGCTCGAGCCCAGGAGCTGGTGGTCATCCTCCGGAGTCGTGGTCCAGGCAGTGAGCAAGTACGTCACGCTGTAGAAGCGAATCGGTGCCAGGCGGGCCTGGACCATTCCCGACTCGTTGATGAGCTCACGCGGAGTCACTGTCCGGCGATCAAGGTCCTCGCGGATATCGGCGAGGAAGAGATTCAGCACCGGGCCGGTACGACGTGCTGCCCAATCCTTGGTCGGTGGATCCAGCTCCACGCGAATCGTCTGGCCATCCAGCGTCTGAGTCGACAGGTAGGTGCTCAGTGCTGCATCAAGATCAGCGAGCATCGTCGCCCTCGGCGCCTGCCTGGCGGTGATTGATGATGAGCGCCGCGATGAGAGCCAGAAGACCCATGAAGATCAGCACCGAGATGAAGCCGGGGATCGAGATCGATGCCGACTTGCCCTGAGAGCCGTTGATGGAGAACGTGAACATGACGCTCTGCGAACCGGTACTCGAGGGATTGCTCTGGCATTCACCGGCGCCGCAGGAGTACAGCGTCTGGATGATGATGAGCACGAGGTACATCGCGAGCCAGATGATCGTCATGTAGGTGATCGCCCGAGAAGGACTGCGGTGATTGGTGATTCCGTGGTCCCATGCGGCCCAGCTCTTGATCCACAGGAGCATGATGCCGATGCTCACCATGGCACCGATGAAGACGGCGAGCGCCCACTGATAGATGGGCTGACCCAGGATCATCTCGTTGGGATCAAGGGTGAGCTCTCCGGACGTCCTCGAACTTCCTGCAGGCCGCTCGAGAGACCGCCGACCATGGCCGCGAACAGGCTGATCGCGTAGTGCTGCGGGCTCATGCCCCACAGCAGGTTGAGGATCGGCCCGATCGCGACGCCGATGAGAGCAGAACGCTGGACAGTGCCGAGGTAACTCGGCGCGAGGCCGTAGCCGAACTGCTGCATCAGGGTGAGAGTGATGATCGCGATGACGGCGAGGATGCCGAGGATGTTGAGCCACCGGGCGGCGCCCACCGCCGCCGTGGGCTCACTGGTGCGCGGCGGGGCACCGACGGGATAGGTAACAGCAGGAGCGGCGGGTGCAGCCTCGGCGCCCGGGGCCGACGACCCACCGGCCCCTCCGGGTGCGGTGGGAGCCTTCGGCATCTGGGGTGCCTGGGGCTTCTGCGGAGGCTTCGGGGCAGACGGCATCTTCGGGGCCTTGAAGCCGCTCGAGGGGAAGCCCGGCATGTGTCTACCTATCTAGACGAGACGTCAGTTGTTGAAAGCGAGAAAGGCGAGAGTCCCGGCCAGGGTGGCCAGGGCAACGGGCACGGTCCAGCGCGAGCGACGAGCGGCGCCAACGAACACGGCGCCCCACGCGACGAAGAGCAGGACCATGGCGAGAAAACTATCGTGCTCAGAACACGGGTGCTACTCCCTCACGAATTACATCATCGTTATTCACGAGCTCGGAGGCTGGCGTCCTCTGCGCGTATCGGCGAGAGCGGCTTGGTGGCAATCGACTTCTTCGGTTATCCCTGCCGCGCGTGTGATGGAATATTGACTCCCCCGACAGGGACCAGGAGACCGTGAAAGAGGGCCATGAGCAGTCCAGCGCCCGTCAGTGATGACGTTCGGATGGCGCGCCAGAAGGCGGAATCCATCCACGGCGGCCATGACGGACTGGACGTCGCGAATACCGAGAACCCGATGGCCGGTATCCGCCGCCCCGTGACCACCCCCATCAGCGATGCACAGGCTCAGTTCAACTCACCCTTCGACTCCGCTCATCGCGACGCCGAATCCGCACCGAGTCCCTCGCAGGCACGCGAGTCAGAGGCGATGGCCACGGCGCCCGACAACGTGGGCCTGGGGAACACCGGAGGTAGCTTCTTCTCCCGAGTCGGGAAGATGTTCTCCAGCGCTGGAGACACCATGAGCGGAGCCGCGTCCTCCGCATGGTCCGGCATGAAGTGGATGGGCTCCAAGATCAAGGGAGCAGCGCAGTCGGGGGCCGGGCTGCTCTCGCGTGGACTGCAGTCCGTTCGCAGCGGGATCAAGTCCAATGCCTCGGACTATTCACAAGGCGTCAATACCGTAGCCAAGAATTCGATCGACCCACTGGCCGATGCCATTGGCACCAAGAAGTTCGATCCGAAGGTCTCTGCTGACTCCCTCAACTGGAGCAGTCGGAAGAAGACGGATGCCGGAACAGTGCAGATTCATGATGCCGATGAGCGCCGCATGGCCCGCGCGATCGATGAAGGCACCACGAAGAACATGCTGCACAACCCAGCGTTCAATCTCAGCGAGGACCAGCGGGTGACCCTGGCCAAGAACCAGCTCCTGGCCAACAAGCTGAAGCAGAGCGGCTCCGGTGGCCTCTATGACAAGGACGTCGCCAAGGCGCGAGCGGCCGAGCCGGTCGATGCCACGGCTAAGGCCGGACAGGTAGTCGCCGAGGCCTCCGAAGCAACGCGCCGAGTGGCCTCGACCGGGATCAGCAATGCCCTGAGCGCCACGGGCGAACTCGTGTCCGGCGTGAACGTCGCAAATGCCGTCAAGCACGGAGCCATGCTCTCCAAGATCGCCGGCCAGGCAGCCCTGGAATCGGACAGCGGTCGCCAGCAGCGAGCCGCTGACGCGAAGGTGGCCAACAGAGAGGCCAGCGCGAACCTCAAGAGCACCGTCGAGGACTACCGCACCGCTCGCCAGGACTGGGCGGGCAAGGATGACGCGGATCTCACTGATGAGCAGAAGACGGCACGGCATGGCGCGGTGAAGAAGAACTTCCAGTCCGTCTTCGCCAAGCTCAAGGCCAATAAGGAAGCTCTCGTCGCAAATCGCGCTGCCGGCATCGGAGGCGCACTCGATGAGTACAAGATGAAGCACACCAACTCCGTCGATGGCAAGACGGGAACCCTTCGCGATCATGATGACGCGATTGCCCACGGCGCCGATGCCGTGTACGGAATGCCCATGGGCAAGTCGAGCACAGCCGGACAGATCGCTCAGGGAGTCCGCCAGGGGACCCAGGCACTCGAATTTGCCGGCAAGGTGGCAACCGGCTCAGGTGCACAGGACTACCTCGATAAGGGTGAGCATGCGAAGGCGGCGGCCATCTCAGCCGGCGGACTCGGCACCGAACTCGCGGCAATGGCCGGAACGGCAGTCGTGCCAGGCGTCGGCGGTCACGGCGTGAAGACCATCATCAAGGGCGCCGGCTACGGAGCACAGTTAGTGGGCAAGGCCGGCACCGAGGGAATGAACAAGCTCGCGAGCGCTCAGGACCAGCACGATCGATACAACGACGTGATGTCCGGCGCTCGCCGCGACGCAGTCGCTGAGAATCCGATCGACTTCCAGGGTGCGCAGGACATGTATGACCCCGGTGGACTTACGGGGGCTTACAACAAGACCAGGGATGCCGCGGCGAAGACCACCAAGAAGTTCGTGCGTGGCAAGCTCGGTGGAGTGGACAGCGATTAGCGCTTGCGCAGCACGTACAGGCTCTGCCCGTCAGTCTCCTGGCCGTACTCGAAGCGGCTGACCGCCAGGCGGGCGGCATTCACGTGGTCCTCGAAGTGCCAGCGCGCGAACCGCGTGCAGTGCAGGCGACCCTTCCAGTCGAGCGGTCCGTACCCTTCGGGATTCTCCTCCCAGCCCGGGACGTCTTCCTCGACGAAGCAGGTGACGAAGGCCTTGCCGCCCGGGGCGAGAGCTTCGTGAATCAGGCGCAGGTACGCCGGGGTGTCCTCGTCATTCATGTGCGAGAAGACCGAGTAGGCGTAGAAGACGTCGACTGAGCCCGGCTCGGCGGCCAGGGTGTGCTCGGGGGAGCCGTCGGGGTTGTAGCGCTCATTGCTGACGTTGACCAGGGTGAAGCGGAAGCCCGGTGCAGTCAGGTTCTCCTGGGCCCATCCGAGCACGTCGGGCTGAATGTCGACACCGTGGTAGTCGGCCACTCGGCCAAAGTGCTCGCGCACGCCGACGGCGAGGCGTCCGGCACCGCAGCCCCAGTCGTACAGGCGGGAGTCGGTGGTGAGACCTGCGTACTTCTCCAGGCGCTTGACGTCCTTGACGGCGGTCTTGATGAAGGCCGCGTCGTCCTTGAAGTGCTCACCGCCCATGCGGTACTTGCCCGGGGGCAGGGCGTTCTTCGAGGACTTCTTTCGATTCAGCATGGGGGCCAGACTACGCTGCCACCCGTGGATGAGCTGTCACGCCTGCGCGCAGAACTCGATGTCATCGACTCGCGCATCGTCACTGAAATCGGAGCCCGCCTGGCCAAGGCGCGAGAGATCGGCGCGGCCAAGGCCGCCATGGGCTCGGTCGTGCGTGACCCGGCTCGCGAGCGCATAGTTCTCGATGGCGTCCGAGCTCAGGCTGAGGCCATTGGCTCGAACCCCGATCTGACCGAAGAGGTCTTCACCCTGCTGATTCACGGTGCACTGCGCGTGCAGAATCACGATCCGTCGAACGACTGATCACTCGACTACAGCAGGCCAAGCACTCCGGCCTGCTCCCACAATTCATCGCGCACGCTCGGATGCGCGGCATTCTCGATGATGTTGCGGGCCTGCTGCGCCTGCGAATGACCGAAGCACGGGGCAATGCCGTTCTCCGTCGCGACGAAACTGTGCTGGAAACTGGTCACCGGATTCTCGAGCATCGGCACGATGGTCGACACCTGTGCCTTGCGATGCCATGACGGCAACGCGATGAACGACTGACCACCGCGCGAGTGCAGAGCACCGACGATGAAATCGGTCGAGCCGCCGAAGCCGGAATAGATCTTTCCGTTGATACGACTCGCATTCGCCTGATC
>JBEGLG010000034.1:0-4634 GCA_041183645.1 Actinomycetota bacterium
ACCGTGCCGAGACCATCGATCATCGCCTGATGGGTCTTGGTCACCAGTGCCACGCGGCCGTTCTCGAGCCCCTCGATGAGGTACATCTCCCAGAGCGGTCGATCATGATCAAGCGGCCTGCTGAACAGGCGCGCGGCCAGCTCATCGAGTTGCTCGCGTCCGCCCGGGCGGGGCACCGAGGTGCGCCGAACGTGGTACTCGAGATCGAAATCCTCGTCATCGACCCAGATCGGTCGCGAGATGCGCAGCGGAACCTCACGCACATGCTGTCTGTACCTCGGCACCATCGAGATGCGTGCCGAGACTCGGGCAAGGAGCTCGTCGTAACTGAAGCCGGGGGCGTCGAAGAGCAGGATTCCCCCGACATGCATGGGGGTCTCGGGTCGATCGAGATACAGGAAGGAGGCATCGAGTGCGCTCATCCTCTGACCCACTCACCCACCGTACGTGGCGGCGAGCCTGATCTCCAATCATCTGCCTCTCTGGTACTCATGAGTCATGGCTTCCCCGCTGTCTTTCCTTCATGCCCTGACACCCTCGCGACTGGCGATCGGAGCCGTCGCCGGCGCTGCTGCCCTTGGTCTGACCGTGATGGCCTCCGCCTCGGCATTCTCGGCACCGTCAAGCCCGGTCACGACCACCCCGACGGCAAGCCCGGCGGTCACGGCAACCCCAACCCCGGGTGCCAGCGCTCCCGTGAAGGTCAAGGAGCCCAAGCCCGCCTCGCGCACGCGCAAGGCCCGGAACATTCCCGAGCGGCCGCGCGACACCTTCCACGGCAAGCGCCTGGTCTACGACAAGGCCCTGATGACCGTCTGGATGATGAATGCGAAGGATGAGGTCGTGGGTCGCTACCCGGTCGTTGGTCGCTGGGATCGTCCGGCAAAGGGCACGTACCACATCTTCAGCAAGTCGAAGCTGGCCTTCAATCCGAACTCGAAGGTCACCTTTCACAACATGATGCGCTTCACTTACGGGCCTGACACGAAGTCACCGATCGGCTTCCACAGCATCCCGCGGTATTACGACGGCACGCCCATGCACTCGACCAAGCAGCTCGGCCTGGCCATTGCACGTGGCGGCTGCGTTCGACTGTCGGAGAAGGCCTCGAAGGAGCTCTACAAGTTCATGGATGTCGGCGACCTCATCGTCGTTCTTCCGTCACCCTGATCACGCCACGAGTTCCGCCAGGTGCGCAGCCGACCCTGATCGACTCGAGACTCGGCGCCTGCTCCTGATCGACATGCCACGGCGTAGGGCTCGTGCGAGTGATCCCTGATCCAGTGAGAGGTCGGCGATCGGGAAGGAAAGCCCCAGCCGTCGCGCGCCCTCGCGAATGAGGCCCACGGCCTTCTCTCGCTCCGTGCCTGCGGTCAACGCTCCGATGATCGGCAGGCCATGGGCAGCCACGTCGGGCAGGTCGGCGAGGAATCTCGCGATGCCGAGCGCATCTGCCCGGCACACGGCCACGAGGACATCGCATTCCGAGAGCACTGCCTGAGCCGCAGCCGCCGGCGAGGGCTGCCCATTCTCACCGTGACCCAGCGAGGCGCCGATGTCGATGACTCCGTAGGAGAAGTCACTGCGCACCCTGTCGAGCACGCGACCGAGGGCGACAGCGCGCACCTCGGGCCAACGACGCGACTGAGCCAGGCCGGTCAGGGCGAAGTGCCGTGGCGACAGCCTGCTCATGCACGACTCGAGGGATCGACTCGAGAGGTTCCCTGCCTCGGCATGACGGCACGCGACGATGATGCCGCTCAGATCGTCGACAAGGCCGAGGTGCAGTGCCACCGAGGGCGCGACAGTGTCAGCATCGATGAGCGCAGTACGGCCGTGCTCCGACAGCAACTGCGAGAGCACGATGGCGGTCGTGGTGCGCCCGGGCGCACCGGCAGGCCCCCAGACGGCAATGAGCCTCCCCCGCTCCGGCGGGCTCTCGGCTCGCGGCACATCGAGAGTCCAGACTCCGGTGGGCGGCGAGTCGACGAGAAGGGCGGCACTCAGTGCTGCCAGCAGAGCCGGCACGTCGTCAGCATCGTCGACGATCATTTCGATACCCAGTGACTCGAGGGTTGATCGAGCAGTCGGCCCATCGGAGATGCCGATCACTCGCGAGCCGCAGTCGCCCAGTCGACTGATGACCTCGATGCTCAGTCGCGGAAGGCCCGCAGTGACCACCGCAGCGAGGCCCGGGGCACCGAGGCAGGCGCCAAGGAGATCAGCAGCATCAACACATCGACGCCGGACCTCGATGCCGTGCGCCTCAGCCTCCGCCATCACCTGCTGCTCGCGCACGAGATCCGGTGCTGCCAGCGCGATCGCGACGGTCATGCCTGAGCCTCGATCGGCACAGCCACCAGGTCGATCGCGCCACCGCGCATCGCCGCAATAAGTGCATCGGCGCGGGATTCGGGAATGCTCACCGCCACGCCGATCTGGCCCCCCACGCCCATCGAGTCGGCAGCCACGGATGCCACGATCGCCGATTGCTCGACGAGTTGCGAGGGGCCGGGCACCGAGGATTCCAGGGGCGTGGCCCAGATATCGACGCGATCACCGGGAACCAACGCGATGGGCGCGTGCAGTGGCTCCACGGGAATGGTGATCACGCGCATGCTCACGTCGTCGAGTGAACCGAGTGCCGCCGAGGGAAGTAGCTCACCGGCGGCAACGGGGTGCACCAGAACCCCGACCGGATCACTACTCGCTCGCACGTAACCCGCGGTCGCATCACCGAGGGCCACCGCGACAGGCTCGAGATCGGCAGGCAGGGCACCCAGCGAGAGATCATGGGTGGCGCGCCACACCGTGATGCGCTCGTCGGAATGAGAGATCAGTCGCGAGCCGATGAGCATTGACGCGATGATGAGCCCGACGCCGAGCCACAGCCGCCCGTCGCGCCATCGCACGCGAGTCATGGTGCGCGCAGTTCCCTGCTCCATGTGAATTCCTTTCCTCGATGTCGCCAGGATCCGTCACCGAGCGCAGGGAGTGAAACCGTTGTCCACAGGCCGCCTCGCTCCCTGTCGCGCGAGCCCTGCTTCATCGGACAATGACGCGTGCGCTTCATGACCCTTGCTGATGTCGCCGAGACCTTGAACATCTCGGCGGCCCAGGCCTATGCCCTGGTGCGTAACGGTGAACTGCCCGCGATCAAGGTGGGCGGCCGCGGTCAATGGCGTATTGAGTCCCGTGAGCTCGAGGGCTATATCGAGCGCATGTATGCCCAGACACGTGAATTCGTCACCGCACATCCGTTCGGGCGCGATGAGGTGCTCAGCGAGTTCTGATCAACATCGAGATCCCCGTGAACATCACGGTATGCCGAGTGCCGTCGAGCTCACGCACATCAAGATGATCAGCCCCCACTGACTCCACGAGGCCACGGAGCTGACAGCCGTCGGCCAGCTGCATTCGCACCGGTACTGAATCAAAGTGCCGGCGAAGTATCGACGGCCACGTGATCGGCAGCGGCGAAGCCGGTGTGCCCTCACGACGTAGGGCCGGGGGTAGCTCACGGAGACTGATGATGCCGAGACTGCCGACGGCTATCAGGTCATGCTCCCCCTCCAGGAGCAGGACTCCCGCGCCTAGTTCACGCAGGGTCCCGCTCACGCATCCGCCGGCGAGCCGGACATGAATCTGCTGCCCGCATGCCGCCTCTAGCCGATCGAGCACTCGCGTGCGCCGCTGCTCCGCCTCGGCGATCGACTGCGCATCGCTGAGTAATTCCTCGTCGCGGAGCGACGAGATCAGGCTCCACTCCTGCGCAATGACCAGACCCATGACCTCGCAGGGATCGCTCGCCATCACATGCCTCCCGAGGAATACGCATGCACATCAATGAATTTCATCGCTGTGATCAGTGCGTACCGCAAGTCTCGAGCCGATATCGACCCGTGCAAAGGCGTTGTCCACAGGATGGATGCCTGCCATTGCGACAGCACGCAAGCATCGACTACACAAGGCAACCACAGGCAAACACCACTAACTCGATCCGCGACCCCCGACGCGGTCGTCCTCCGAAGGAGAACGTCCGTGAGCACGATGACCGCCGCAGTTCCCGTTCCGCCCCGCACCCGCCATCTCTCGGTGGTGCGCACTGAGCAACTTTCCCTCCCCTTGACCTGGGAGGTCAGCCCGGGAGTTCCCGCCGTTCCCGGCATTCCCCGTCACCTTCGCGTCGTCGGTGACCCGGGTACCTACGACACCGCCGGCCTCGATCAACTCGAGGTTGCCTGGGTGGCCCGCATGGCTCGGGCGATCGGCGAGGTAGCCGCCGGCGTGCGGCCCGCCGCCCAGCTCGGGCGCTGGGTCGAGCGCAAGCAGCTCGAGCGACTGGCCGATCGCGGGGCCGCCATGCGTCGACACCCGAGTTCGGCGAATGGCGAGCACCAATGGCGCACCGTGCGCTCGGTGCGGCTGTGCCCTGTTGCCGACGGCATCATCGAGACCTCGGCCGTGCTCGTCGGAGAGCGGCGGTCACGGGCCATTGCCCTGCGCTTCGAGGCCCTCGGAGGTCGCTGGCTGGTGACCGCGGCATCCCTTGTCTAGTGATCTGGCGCCGCCTTCGTTTCCGTCCACCACTCCATGCACGACGGCGGTATATATAAAGTGATCTACGTATATAG
>JBEGLG010000035.1:0-6221 GCA_041183645.1 Actinomycetota bacterium
GTACGCCATTGATGATCGGTGATGACCGCGTACGGGCCCACGCCGAGACCTGCTGAGGCAAAGAGCGCCTTCATGTAGCCCTTGTCCATCGCCACCGCAGACGCGAGCACGCCGGAGCCCACATACGGGATTCCCGCAAGTTCGAAGAGTCCCTGGACGGTGCCATCCTCGCCGTAGGGTCCATGCAGCACGGGAAAGACGACGTCGAGGTGGCCGATGCGCTCGTCGACAAGCGACGGATCGGCATGGAAGGTGACCGGCAGATCATTCGCCCGTACTTCAGGCAGCACGCCATCGACGATGCGCAGATCCTGCGGGTCGGTGACCTGGAGATACCAGCCACCATCGCGCGTGATGCCGATCGGCACCACGTCATAGCGATCGGGGTCGAGGGCTCGACGGATGGCGCCGGCGCTGATGCACGAGATGGAGTGCTCGCTGCTGCGACCCCCGTAGATGACGGCGATGCGGATGCGCGAGGACATGCTCAGACCGTATCGGGTGCCGATGAGCAGGCGATCACGGCGCGCTAGTCGCTCGCGGTCTCGCGCTTGGTGTCACGCGACATGAAGGACGCCACGAGCATGCGCGGACTCAGGCCGTGATGCACGACCTGGACCACCTTCTCGGTGATCGGCATCTCGACCCCATGACGCTGAGCGAGCTCATGGATCGGCTGGCAGCTCTTGAAGGCCTCGCAGGTCTGCCGAGTCATGTCGATGGTCTCCTGCACGCTCATGCCACGGCCGAGGTTCTCGCCGAAGGTGCGGTTGCGCGACAGCGGAGACTGGCAGGTCGCCACGAGGTCACCGACACCCGCGAGGCCCTGGAACGTGAGTGGGTCGGCGCCGAGTGCGACTCCGAGCCGTGCCATCTCGGCGAGTCCGCGCGTAATGACCGACGCCTGCGAGTTCTCGCCCAGCCCCATGCCGACCGCGATGCCGTTGGCCAGCGCGATGACATTCTTCACCGCACCGCCGATCTCGGTTCCGATGACATCGGTGGTCCAGTACGGGCGGAAGTACTCGGTCGTGCACGACTCCTGGACGAGCATGGCGGCGTCCTGATCGGCACACGAGACCGTGGTGGCAGTCGGCTGATGCTCGGCGATCTCGCGTGCGAGATTCGGGCCGGAGACAACGGCGATGCGCGATGCATCGGCACCGGTGACCTCGGCGATGACCTCGCTCATCCGCTTGGTGGTACCGAGTTCGATGCCCTTCATCAGGCTCACGAGCACGGCGCCATCGGGGATGTACGGCAGCCAGGCAGTCAGGCTCTCGCGCAGATGCTGCGCAGGAGTCGCCAGCGCGATGATGTCGGCCCCCTCGAGTGCGGCGGCCGCGTCGGTCGTCGCGGTCAGGGCCTGGGGCAGCGCAATGCCCGGCTGATACTGCTCATTGCGGTGAAGCCCGTTGACTTCGTCGGCGATGCCAGCGCGCCGGGTCCACATGCGCACGTCACTGCCGGCATCGGCCAGGACCATCCCGAAGGCAGTTCCCCAGGAGCCACTTCCCATCATCGCCACGCGGCTCACGAGGTACTCCTGTCGACTCGATACGGCTCGGCCGGTGCGACCTCGCCGCGTGCCTGCGCCAGGAGGGCGGTGATGGCCTCCCAGATGCGCTGGCTCGCAATGCGCAATGTATCCGCATCCAACGGCAGGTCGTACAGATCGGTGAGGTCGACCGGAGGCCCGACCCTCATGATCATGGTCTTGCGGGGCAGGAGACGAAAGCGCTTGACGTACGGGGGCATCACCAGCTGGGGCCCCCACTGGGCAACCGGGATGAGCGGCCGCTTGGTCGCCAGGGCGATGCGCGCTGCGCCGGTCTTGAGCGTCATGACCCACAGAGCAGGATCCTTGGTCATGGTGCCCTCGGGATACACGACCACGCATTCGCCGTTCTCGACCGCGGTGATCGCGTCGCGCACGGCGGCAACGGCTTCCTTCGACTCCCGATACACGGGGATCTGCCCGGCGCCGCCGATGATGCGCCCGATCACCGGGATCCGGAAGAGCGGCTCCTTCGCCAGGAATCGAGGCGGCCGATCGTTGTTCCACAGGAGATTCGAGAGGGCCAGCGGATCGAACCAGGACAGGTGATTGGCCGCGACGACGATGCCCCCGCCATCCTGCACGAGGTTCTCCTCGCCCTCCCAATCGCGCTTGCTGAAGATCATCAGCAGCGGCCAGAGCAGCACTGCGGCGAGCCGGAACCAGAAGCCCAGGCGCCAGCTGCGGCGCACATGACCCGGATTCGCCATGCGCCTACTCTTCCATGCCCGTGCGGCTTGACGTCTGCCATGGGCTTGGATGGGGTGGTGATGTCGTGGACGGCCGTGATCCCGGTCAAGCGCCTGGACACCGCGAAGTCACGCCTCGGGCCGAATGATGATCCTCGTCGCCCCGAACTCGCCCTTGCCTTCGCCCTCGATGTCATCGACGCCTGCCTGAGCTCCGCGTCGGTGTCAGCCGTCATCGTGGTCACCGATGATGACGAGGTCATCGCCCGGGCCTCGCAGGCCACCATCTGCCCGGAGCCCGCGAGCGGAGGCCTGAACGGAGCGATCCGCGCCGGCGCAGCCCTGGTGCACGGGCCTGTAATGGCGCTGGCCGGCGATCTGCCTGCCGTCACCCCTGCCGCCCTCGACTACGTGACACGGCTGGCCGCCGAGCATGAGCGCAGCCTGCTGAGCGATACCCAGGGCTCCGGGACCGCGATACTCCTCGCCCGCGATGCCGGTGCCCTGGATCCACGTTTCGGTGTCGGCTCCCGGGCTGCGCACGTGGCGAGCGGTGGCTGTGACCTCGCCCTCGATTCCGCGGGACCAATCCGAGCCCTGCTCGCCGGAGCGCGACGCGATGTCGACACTCCTGCCGATCTCTGGGACGCCCTCCGCCTCGGAGTCGGCGCGCACACGACTGCCCTGCTGGCGAGGCAGTCATGATGGCGATGTTCCGCGAGTACCGCGGCGACTCAGCGGCAGTGGTGACCGAGGACGGCATCGCCCTCACTGTCGCCAGGGAGATGATCGCTGCCGCCGGCCTGCGAGATCTGCGCACTGGCCAGCGCCTCGTGCTCACCCTCGATCCTGATGGCCACGTGGTCTCGATCCGGCTCCCGTAATACGACGAGGCGGCCACCCCGAAGGATGACCGCCTCGATACGCGAGGACTAGCGCTTGCGCGCAGGAGCCTTCTTGGCGACCTTCTTGGCTGCTGCCTTCTTGGCGGGAGCGGCCTTCTTCACGACCTTCTTGGCCGCTGCCTTCTTGGCGGGAGCGGCCTTCTTGGCTGCTGCCTTCTTCGGGGCTGCCGGTGCGGCAACCTTCTTGGCGCCGGACACGACTGCCTTGAACTCCGCACCCGGGCGGAACTTCGGAAGCTTGGTGGCCTTGATCTTCACGGTCTCGCCCGTACGCGGGTTGCGACCGAGGCGGGCCTTGCGAGCCTGTGCCTCGAAGACGCCGAAGCCGCTGATCGCGACCTTCTCGCCCTTGGCGACAGCGCGCTTGGTGTCGTCGATGAAGGCGTCAACGATTGCGGTGACGTCGCGCTTGCTGTGACCGAGACGAGCGGCCACTGCGTCAATGAGTTCTGCCTTGTTCACTTAAAACCCCTCCGGAGGGTAATTAGGTCGACCGGATGCCGACATAGGAAATCTAATCCGAGCATCAGGGAATCCCGGTTCGCCACGCCGCGAAAGCCCTTGCCAATAAACAGGAATCGGCAAGGGCTTTCGGGATGCTTGTGCGTTAGTGACGATCTACTTCGTGGTCGGCTTGTACGACGGCCGAGTGGCCTCGAAGGCCGCGATCTGATCGGCGTACTGCAAGGTGATGCCGATGTCGTCCAGGCCGGCCATGAGACGCCAGCGGACGTAGTCATCGACCTCGAAGGGAGCGACGAGATCGCCGACTCGTACCTCGCGAGCGTCGAGGTCGACGGTGACCGGGATCGCCGGATCTGCCTCAATGAGCGCCCAGATCTTCTCGACCAGGGCCTGGTCGACGACAGCGGTCAGCAGGCCGCCCTTGCCCGAGTTGCCGCGGAAGATATCGGCGAATCGCGACGAGATGACGACCATGAAGCCGTAGTCCTGGAGCGCCCACACCGCATGCTCACGCGAGGAGCCGGTGCCGAAATCGGGGCCTGCGACCAGGATGGTCACGCCCTGGTACTCGGGGCGATTGAGGACGAAGTCGGAGTCCTTGCGCCATGACGAGAACAGGCCATCCTCGAATCCATGGCGCGTGATCCGCTTGAGGTACTCGGCGGGGATGATCTGGTCGGTGTCGACATTGCTGCGGCGCAGCGGCGCTGCGGTACCCGTGTGCGTGACGAAAGCTTCCATGTCGGTGCCTTTCGGGATCAGGAGGCCGAGGCCAGGTCGGCGGGTGCGGCCAGGTGGCCCGAGACTGCGGTAGCGGCAGCGACTGCCGGCGAGACCAGGTGGGTACGACCACCCGGGCCCTGACGGCCCTCGAAGTTGCGGTTCGAGGTGGAGGCGCTGCGCTCCCCCGGCTTGAGCTTGTCGGGATTCATGGCCAGGCACATCGAGCAGCCGGCCTCGCGCCACTCGGCACCCGCCTCGCTGATGATCACGTTCAGCCCCTCGGCCTCGGCCTGCTTCTTCACTCGGACAGAGCCGGGGACAACGAGCATGCGCACGCTCGGGGCGACCTTGCGTCCCTTGAGTACCTCGGCAACGGCGCGGAGATCCTCGATGCGGCCATTCGTGCAGGAGCCGACGAACACCGTGTCGACCTTGATGTCGCGCAGTGCCATGCCCGGGGTGAGATCCATGTAGGCGAGCGCACCCTCGATGGCCACGCGATCGACCTCGTCGACGGCGTCAGCGGGCGACGGCACATGACCCGACAGCGGCAGGCCCTGGCCCGGGTTGGTTCCCCAGGTCACGAAGGGGCTCAGGGTCGAGGCGTCGATGTAGACCTCGGCGTCGAAGGCGGCATCGGCGTCGGACGGAAGCGTGCGCCACCATTCAACCGCGGCATCCCAGTCGGCACCGGTCGGCGCATGATCGCGGCCCTTGAGGTACTCGAAGGTCTTCTCGTCGGGAGCGACCATGCCCGCACGGGCACCCGCCTCGATCGACATGTTGCACAAGGTCATGCGACCTTCCATGGAGAGCCCGCGAATGGCGGAGCCGCGGTACTCGAGCACGTAGCCCTGACCGCCGCCTGTACCGATCTTCGCGATGATCGCCAGCGTGACGTCCTTCGCCGTGACACCTGCGGGCAGGTCGCCCTCGACAGTGATGGCCATGGTCTTGAACGGCTTGAGCGGAAGAGTCTGGGTCGCGAGAACATGCTCGACCTCGCTGGTGCCGATGCCGAACGCGAGCGCGCCGAAGGCACCATGGGTCGACGTGTGCGAGTCGCCGCAGACGACAGTCATGCCCGGCTGGGTCAGCCCCAGCTGCGGGCCGACGACGTGCACGATGCCCTGCTCGGCGTTGCCGAGCGAGTAGATCGGTACGCCGAACTCGGCGCAGTTCGCGCGGAGTGCCTCGAGCTGCGCACGTGAGATGGGGTCGGCGATCGGCTTGTCGATGTCGATCGTCGGAGTGTTGTGATCCTCAGTCGCCAGCGTGAGGTCGGGACGACGCACCGGGCGGCCGGTCGAGCGCAGGCCATCGAAGGCTTGCGGGCTGGTCACCTCGTGGACGAGATGCAGGTCGATGTAGAGCAAGTCAGGCTCGCCCTCGGCATGGCGCACGACATGCGCCTCCCAGACCTTCTCGGCCAGTGTGCGTCCCACGATGTACCTCCCGACAGTGCACGAATGCAGGCCTCAATCGTAATCCGCTGCACTAGGGAGGAAATCCACCCCTCCCCTGCGCTGCACGCGGGAGGCGGACATGCGAAAGCCCCCCGCGAACGGGGGGCCTTCTTCTTGGTAGCCCCGACGGGATTCGAACCCGCGCTACCGCCTTGAGAGGGCGGCGTGCTAGGCCACTACACAACGGGGCCGCGCTACCAAGCAATGCTCTGCTTGCGCAGAGCATGATGTCGCTTATCGGGGAGCGGATCAAATCCGGCCACGAAGAAACGTCGCTGGGGTACCAGGACTCGAACCTAGACTAAATGAATCAGAATCATTTGGGCTGCCAATTACCCCATACCCCATGGCTGCTGATTGCTCAGCGGGGAAAAGTATAGACGGTCCCCCAGGAGAGCCAAATCCGGTGTCAGGA
>JBEGLG010000036.1:0-23799 GCA_041183645.1 Actinomycetota bacterium
CTGACTCTCGACATCCTGGTTCCGGTGCCCGGCACGAGCGTCACGGCGACCCTGGTGATCGGCGTCATCATGACCTTCGTGGCGGTGGCCGTGGGGTCGCTCCAGCGCCGGACCCGCTGAGCGACCCTCGTCTCGGTACGAAACAATGGGGACGTGACCGCGACGATTCTCGATGGAAAAGCCACTGCTGCCGCCGTGAAGGCCGAGCTGGCCATTCGCGTGGCTGCGCTCAATGCGAAGGGCATCTACCCGGGTCTGGGCACCGTGCTCGTGGGCGACGATCCGGGCAGCCATGCCTACGTCGGCGGCAAGCACAAGGACTGCGCAGAAGTGGGCATCGCCTCGATCCGCATCGACATGCCTGCCGACTCCACCCAGGCCGCGGTCAATGCCAAGATCGCCGAGCTCAATGCCGACCCGTCGGTTACCGGCTACATCGTTCAGCTACCGCTGCCCAAGCATCTCGATTCGAACTCGGTACTCGAACTCATGGATCCGAATAAGGACGCCGATGGGTTGCACCCGACCAACCTGGGTCGGCTCGTGCTCGGCACCGAAGCGCCGCTGCCGTGCACGCCGCGCGGCATCGTCGAGCTGCTGCGCCGCTATGACGTCGCTATCGATGGTGCGCATGTCGTGATCGTCGGCCGCGGTGTCACCGTGGGCCGTCCCCTGGGCCTTCTGCTCACTCGTCGTTCCGAGAACGCCACGGTCACGCTATGCCACACCGGTACGCGCGATCTGTCGGCAGAGCTGCGCCGCGCCGACATCATCGTGGCAGCAGCCGGAGTGCCCGCGATCATCAAGGCGGAGGATGTTCGCCCCGGTGCTGCGGTTCTCGATGTCGGCATCACGCGCACCGATGTCGGGCTAGTCGGCGATGTCGCCCCCGACGTGAAGGACGTCGCCGGCTTCGTCGCGCCGATGCCCGGTGGCGTGGGCCCCATGACCCGCGCCATGCTGCTCGCGAACGTGGTCGAGGCCGCGGAGCGCAGCGCACAATAGTCGCGCGTGACTCGCCCATGACACATTCCGGTGCCGGAGAGACATCCGCCTCGTCGCAGCAGCGACGCTGGTGGATTCGGCAGTGGCCGATCACCCTCGTACTGGCTCTTGTCGGGCTCTCGCTGGTGCTGATTGCCACCAATCACTTCCGCCGCGGATCGGTACTTCTCGCCGCGAGCGTGATCCTTGCCTTCTTCCTGCGCATGATGCTGCCCGGGCGCGAAGCCGGCTTCCTGGTCGTGCGCTCGCGCCGTGTCGACGTGATCGTGCTGGGCATCCTCGGCATCGGCCTGGGCATCTTCAGCCTCTGGGTACCCGCACCGAGCTAGGAGGAATCGTGGTCGCACTGACATTCGTCGATGAGGGCGCGGGCAAGCCCTTACTCATGGGCAGCTCGCTGGGCACTGACCGTCGCCTGTGGGGGCAGATTGCCGGCAGTCTCGCCGGCACGCATCGAGTGATCCGCTATGACCATCGCGGTCACGGACTCTCACCCGTGCCTGCTGGTGACTACACACTCGAGCAGGTTGCCACCGATGCGCTCGAACTCATGGACACCCTGGACATCGAGTGCGCCGACTACTGCGGGGTCTCTATGGGCGGCATGATCGGCATGTGGCTCGCGGCGCACCATCCGGCACGTATCCGCCGACTCGTGCTCGCGAGCACCTCGGCACACATGGCTCCCCAGCAGCCGTGGATCGATCGGGCGGCACTCGTGCGCGCCGAGGGCATGGCCGCCGTCGCCGCGCCCACGCTGGAGCGATGGCTGACCCCTGAGTTCCTGGCCGTCGCGTCCACCGAGGTGGATCTCACGCGCGAGCAGCTGATGGGCACCGATCCGCAGGGCTACGCCGGCTGCGCGATAGCGGTGGGGACGATGGATCTCCGCAATGACCTCGCACTGATCTCCGCGCCGACGCTCGTCGTCGTTGCCGACGATGACCCGTCGACCCCGCCGTCGCATGGTGAGCAGATTGCCGAGTCGATCGCGGGTGCCGAGCTCGTGCGCGTTGCCGGTCGGCATCTCGCACTCGTGGAGCGACCTGAGCTTTTCGCTGCCGCCATCAGCGAGTTCCTTGCTGGCTGACCTGCGACTGTAGGGCCTCGTCGTTACTGTGCGGGGTAGAGATCGTGAATGGAGATGTCACCGTGAGCACTGTCGAGCCGACCTTGCGCTCCGCCTTGGACGGCATTCCTGCCTACAAGGCCGGCAAGCCGCCCGTGGTCGTGCCGGGCGTGACCTCGTACAAGCTCGCCAGCAACGAGAATCATCATGATCCGCTGCCCTCGGTCGTGACCGCGATCGGCGAGTGCCTCGCCGACATTCACCGTTACCCCGACTACGCCTCGACCAATCTGCGCTCGGCGATTGCCTCCCGATTCGACGTGCCGGTCTCGCATGTGTCGGTCGGAACCGGCAGTGTCGGGATCCTGCAGCAGCTCGTGCAGATCACGGCAGGCCCGGGTGACGGCGTGCTGTTCGGATGGAGATCCTTCGAGGCTTACCCGATCATGACCCAGATCGCGGGAGCCACGGCTCAGTGCGTGCCCCTCGATGCCTCGGCTACGCATGATCTCGAGGCGATGCTCGCTGCCATCGACGAGACCACCCGGCTCGTCCTCGTCTGCAATCCGAACAACCCGACCGGAACTGTGGTCGGAGGGCAGGCCCTGCGCGACTTCGTGGCTGCCGTGCCCTCGCACATCCTCGTGGTGATCGACGAGGCCTACACCGAGTTCGTCGACCCGGCATCGACACTCGATGGTCTCGAGCTCTACCGCGAGTACCCCAACGTGGCCGTACTGCGCACCTTCTCCAAGGCCTACGGGCTCGCCGCTCTTCGAGTCGGCTTCTGCATCGCGCACGAGCGCGTCTCCGAGGCGCTCGCCAAGGTTCAGGTGCCCTTCGGCGTCTCGACCCCGGCGCAGGTCGCGGCTATCGCCTCCCTCGAAGCGGAGACTGAGCTGCTCGCCCGCGTCGAGGCGATCGTCACCGAGCGCCACCGTCTCGATGCGGCCCTGCGCGCACTCGACCTGCACCCGGCCGTCTCCGAGGCCAACTTCGTGTGGCTCGGACTGGGCGAGCGCACCCTCGACTTCGCCCGTGCCTGCGAGGAGGCGGGCATCACGGTTCGCCCCTTCGACGGGGAGGGCGTGCGCATCACCATCGGCGAGCCGTCCGCGAACGACCGCCTGCTCTCCATTGCCTCCGCGTGGGCGGCCCGCCCCGTCGCCTAGTGGGCTGATGGTGAGGCGCGTCTCACACTGCCTGCGGGGTATCTCGCCGAATCACCCTCGTGAGGCGGGAGTATCCTCGTCCGCAGGCTTCACCTCTCTTCATCCCCTTTCGGAAGGCGTAATTCCCTCATGGCACGCAGCGGCAAGGTCACGGTCATCGGTGCAGGTTTCTATGGTTCGACGACCGCTCTGCGGCTCGCCGAGTACGACATCTTCGACACGGTCGTGCTGACCGACGTCGTCGACGGCAAGGCCGAGGGCCTGGCCCTCGACCTCAACCAGTCGCGCTGGATCGAAGGCTTCGAGACCAAGGTCGTTGGCCAGACCACCGGCCCGAACGGCGAGGGCTACGAGGTCATCGCCGGCTCCGAGATCGTCGTCATCACCGCAGGCCTGCCGCGCAAGCCCGGGATGAGCCGCATGGATCTCATCGAGACCAACGCGAAGATCATGCGCGCCGTTGCCGAGAACATCGCCAAGCATGCACCCGAGGCCGTCATCATCAACGTGGCGAACCCGCTCGACGAGATGACCGCACTCGCGCAGATCGTCACCGGCTTCCCGTACGCGCGCGTCATCGGCCAGGCCGGCATGCTCGACACCGCACGCTTCACCCACTTCGTCGCCGAGAAGCTCAACGTTCCGGTCGCCTCGGTCACCACGCTGACCCTCGGCTCGCACGGCGACACCATGGTTCCGGTCGCCTCCGCCTGCAAGGTCGACGGCAAGCCGCTGTCCGACCTGCTCTCGGCTGATGAGATCGAGGAGCTCGTCGTGCGCACCCGCAACGGCGGTGCCGAGGTTGTCGCGCTGCTCAAGACCGGCTCGGCATACTACGCGCCGTCCGCAGCAGCCGCGCGCATGGCCAAGGCCGTGCACGAGAACTCCGGCGCGATCATGCCGGTGTGCGCATGGGTCGATGGCGAGTACGGCCTCTCGGGCGCGTACCTCGGTGTCGAGGCCGAGCTGGGCAAGGAGGGCATCCGCAAGGTTGTCGAGACCCCGCTGACCGCCGACGAGAAGGCACTCCTCGTCGAGGCCTACGAGGCAGTCAAGGCCAAGCAGGGCGACGTCAAGGACCTGTAAGTCTTTCCGCAGAACCACTTCTCAACAGAAGGTAGACAATCGTGAGCAAGATCAAGGTAGAGACCCCGGTCGTCGAGCTCGACGGCGATGAGATGACCCGCATCATCTGGCAGTTCATCAAGGACGAGCTCATCGTCAAGTACCTCGACATCGACCTGAAGTACTACGACCTGGGTATCGAGTACCGCGACGCGACCGACGATCAGGTGACCATCGACTCCGCGCATGCCATCCAGAAGTACGGCGTCGGCGTCAAGTGCGCCACGATCACTCCTGACGAGGCACGCGTCGAGGAGTTCGGCCTGAAGAAGATGTGGAAGTCGCCGAACGGCACCATCCGCAACATCCTCGGCGGAGTGATCTTCCGCGAGCCGATCATCATCAGCAACATCCCGCGCCTGGTGCCGGGCTGGACCAAGCCGATCGTTGTCGGCCGTCATGCCTTCGGCGACCAGTACAAGGCTACCGACTTCAAGGTGCCCGGTGCAGGCAAGCTCACCATGACCTACACCCCGACCGACGGCTCGGCTCCGATGGAGTTCGAGGTGTTCGACTTCCCGGGTGCCGGCGTGGCCATGGGCATGTACAACCTCGACGACTCGATCCGCGACTTCGCGCGCGCATCGATGCGCTACGGCCTGAACCGCAAGTACCCCGTGTACCTGTCGACCAAGAACACGATCCTCAAGGCCTACGACGGCCAGTTCAAGGACATCTTCGCCGATGTCTACGAGAAGGAGTTCAAGGCCGAGTTCGAGGCCACGGGCATCGAGTACGAGCACCGTCTCATCGACGACATGGTCGCCGCGGCCATGAAGTGGGAGGGCGGCTACGTCTGGGCGTGCAAGAACTACGACGGCGACGTGCAGTCCGACACCGTGGCCCAGGGCTTCGGCTCGCTCGGCCTGATGACCTCCGTTCTCATGACCCCCGATGGCAAGACCGTCGAGGCCGAGGCCGCGCATGGCACCGTGACCCGTCACTACCGCCAGCACCAGAAGGGCCAGCCCACCTCCACGAACCCGATCGCCTCGATCTTCGCGTGGACCCAGGGCCTGACCCATCGCGGTCGCATGGACAACACCCCGGCCGTCTCTGCCTTCGCCGAGACCCTCGAGCGCGTATGCGTCGAGACTGTCGAGGAGGGCAAGATGACCAAGGATCTCGCCCTGCTCATCAGCAAGGATGCACCGTGGCTGACCACCCAGGACTTCCTGGCGGCCATCGACGAGAACCTGCAGAAGGCGATGAAGGCCTAGTCTTCACGTACGTCGAACGGGCGAGGAAGGGGAACGCATGACGTCCCCCTCCTCGCCCGCTCTCTTTCCCGGTCGTCGCATGACGATCCTCACCATCGTGCTGGCGGCGCTGAATGCATATGCGCCGACCTCGATGGACATCTACCTGCCCGCGTTCCCGCAGATCGCGGAGGAACTCCATGCCACCGGATCGCAGGTGGCGCTCACCCTCGCGGTGAATCTCGTGGGCATCGTCGTGGGGCAGCTGCTCTTCGGTCCGATGACTGACTCGCTCGGACGTAGGCGAGTGGTGATCGCAACTACTGCAGTCGCGGCGTTCGCGAGCCTGGGCGTGGCGCTCTCGCCGACGATCGGGATCCTGCTCGTCATGCGCCTGATCCAGGGGCTTGCGGGTGGTGCGGGCATTGCCATCGCGCGCGCGATCGCTGCTGACGTCACGAGCGGCAAGGCCGCCGCGCGGCTGTTCTCGATCTTCATCAGCTTGACAGTGACGGCGGCAATTGCCGCGCCAATCATCGGCGGACTGCTTCTCGCGCTCACTGGTAGCTGGCGCTCAGGTTTCGTGTTCCTCTTCGTCGTCGATCTCGCGCTGGCTGTCGCGATCATCCTCTGGATCCCGGAGACCCACCCTGAGCATGCGCGCACGGTCGGCGGCTTCGGCTCGGCGGGGCGGTCCTACCTGGCGCTCGTGCGCGATCGAGTGTTCATGGGCTATGCCATCACCCTCGTGCTCGCCTTCGCCTCGCTCTATGCCTACCTGGCGGAGTCGGCCTTCGTGCTGCAGACGCAATTCGGCCTCAGTGCCAATCAGTACACGCTCGTCCTCGCCCTTAATTCCGCCGGCCTCATGCTGGTGGGCTTCGCCAATGCGCGACTGGTGAGGCGGTGGAGGGTGCGAGGTCTGCTGATCGCCGGCCTGCTCATCGCCGTGCTCGCGGGTGCCGCGCTGATGGTCTCGGTGCTCGCCTTCGAGCGGCCGTTGATCCCGATCCTGGTCTGCCTGTTCCTGGTCGTGGCGACGCGCGGCATCGTCACGCCCAATGCCACCGTTCTCGGTGTCGAGCGCTCGCAGACGCGCGGTGCGGCAGGTGCGGTACTCGGTGCCGGTACTTTCTTCGGCGGAGTGCTCATCACTCCCTTCCTCGGTCTGATGGGCTCTGACCCTGCCGTGTCGATGTCGGTCTGCATGGCGGCTGCGGCATTCCTGGCCCTGATCGTGGGTGCCACCATGACCAGGGCGGCGGCTCGTTCGGCGACGTAGAGCAGGTCTGAGCTCGACAGGACCGTTCGCATCCGTATTGTGGAGCCGTGTTCGAGATCCTGAAGAGCCTGCTCGTCGTCGTCGTGCTGACGATCATCGCCGGGCTCTTCGTCGCAGCCGAGATCTCGCTGATCTCCCTCCGAGAGGGCCAGATCAAGCAGCTGAGCACCCAGGGGCGCCGCGGTCGCACTCTCGAGAGACTCACGCGCAATCCGAATCGATTCCTCGCCGCCGGCCAGGTGGGCGTGACTCTTGCTGCCCTCTTCTCCGCGGGCTTCGGCGGCGCTGAGATCGCACCGTTGCTCACGCCGTATCTCGTTGGCTGGGGCATCCCCGAATCCTGGGCCGGCACCCTGAGCTTCGTCCTCATCACGGTTCTCGTGGCGTACCTGTCCCTCGTCATCGGCGAGCTGGTGCCGAAGCGGCTCGCGCTGCAGCGCGCGGAGCGCATTGCCTTGATCTCCGCGGGGCCGATCGACCTGACCGCGAAGATCTTCAAGCCATTCATCGCGCTGCTCTCGGTATCGACGAATGCGGTCGTGCGCCTGCTCGGCGGCGATCCGCATGCGGCGAAGGAGCAGATCAGCGGCGAGGAGCTGCGCGGACTCGTGGCCTCGCATGAGGAGCTTTCCGTCGAGGAGCGCGAGCTGATCGACGATGTGTTCTCCGCGGGTGACCGCGAGCTCCGCGAGGTCATGATCCCGCGCACCGAGGTCGAGTTCCTCGATGCGTCGATGCCGATCTTCAAGGCCGTGAAGGCGGTCGTCGACAAGCCGCACTCGCGCTATCCGGTGATCCGCGATTCGATGGACGATGTCGTCGGATTCGTGCACGTGCGCGACATCCTGGCGCCCGATCTCGCCGAGCGCTCCATCCGCGTGGGCGAGCTGGTGCGTCCGATGACGGCATTCCCGGGCACGAAGGGAGTGCTCAGCACGCTCACCGAGATGCGGCGACTTCGCCAGCACATGGCAATTGTCGAGGACGAGTACGGCGGCACGGCCGGCATCGTCACCCTCGAGGATCTCGTCGAGGAGCTCATCGGTGACATCAAGGACGAGTACGACGTCGTGCAGCGTCCGGGGGCCGCGCGATCCTTCGGAGTGACGACCGTGGACGGTCTGCTGAATATCGAGGACTTCGCCGACGAAACCGGCATCACGCTGCCGGAAGGGCCGTATGAGACTGTCGCCGGCTTCGTGGTGTCGCAACTGGGCGATGTTCCCGCGGTGGGCGATGAGGTGATTGCCGGGGCACATCGCTTCGAGGTCACCGAGCTCGATGGCAGGCGCATTGCCCGCGTGCGCGTGACTCCGGTGCCGGTCGAGGTCGCCGACGATGGCCTGGGGGAGAAGCCCGCCGGCGATTTGCCACAATAGGCACATGTCACCGCGCCCCCGCGTCCTCTCCGGAATCCAGCCCACGGCCGATTCCCTCCAGCTCGGCAATTACCTGGGGGCCTTGCGTCACTGGGTGGCCCTGCAGGACTCGAATGACGCGTACTACTGCGTGGTTGACCAGCACGCGATCACCGTCGAGCACGATCCCGCGGTGCTGCGTCACCGCACCCTGCTGACTTTCGCCCAGCTACTGGCTATCGGGCTCGACCCTGAGAAGTCCACGATCTTCGTGCAGAGCCATGTGCCCGAGCACAGTCAGCTCGCGTGGGTCATGGAATGCCAGACGGGCTTCGGCGAGGCCGGTCGCATGACCCAGTTCAAGGACAAGTCGCAGAAGGACGGCGCGGCGCGTGCCACGGTCGGCCTGTACACGTACCCGATCCTCCAGGCCGCCGACATCCTGCTGTACCAGGCGAACCTGGTCCCGGTCGGCGAGGATCAACGCCAGCACCTGGAGCTCACGCGCGATCTCGCGCAGCGCTTCAACACGCGCTTCGGCCCGACCTTGACCGTGCCCGAGGCGATGATCGTCAAGGAGACCGCGAAGATCGTCGATCTGCAGGACCCCAAGTCGAAGATGAGCAAGTCCAGCCCGAGTGGCTGCGCCTTCCTGCTCGACGAGGATGCGCCGCTGACGAAGAAGTTCAAGAGTGCCGTCACCGACTCCGGCCGCGAGATCGTCTTCGATCCCGAGAGCAAGCCGGGAGTCTCGAATCTGCTCACGATCCAGACAGCGCTTACCGGCACTCCGATGGCCGAGCTCGTCGCGTCATATGAGGGCAAGGGCTATGGCGATCTCAAGGGCGATACCGCGGCGATTGTCCTCGATTTCGTGCAGCCGATTCGCGCTCGCGTCAATGAGCTGATGTCGGATCAGGAGCAGCTGCGTCACCTCATGGGCATCGGTGCACGCAAGGCACGCGCCACTGCCCGCGAGACCCTGGCGCGTGTCTACGAGGGCATCGGCTTCGTCGCAATCGACGAGTCGTAGTCGCCAGCCTCCATGAGCGGCATGACCCTCGGGGTCGCGATCGAGATTCCCGAGCCCTTCGGCTCGGCGATTGACACTGCACGTCTGGGGTACGAGCCCAGTCTGGGGCGTATGCCCGCGCACATCACGCTCCTCCCGCCTGTCGACGTCGACTCCGATGTGCTGCCCGGCGTGGTCGAGCATCTGGCGGGCGTGGCCGCGGCCTGCTCACCCTTCGATGTCGAGCTGCACGGCACGGGCACCTTCCAGCCCGTGTCGCCCGTGGTCTTCATCGCGCTGTCGCGCGGTATCTCGTCATGCGAACGAGTGGAGGCGCGGGTGCGCAGTGGCGTTCTCGCGGTCGAGTCGAGATTCCCGTACCACCCGCATGTCACCTTGGCTCACGACGTCAACGACAACGTGCTCAATCGCGCCTTCGATGACTTCACTGACTTTCGCGCCGCGTTCACCGTGGCCGAGATGCACCTCTTCCGGCTTCATGCCGACGGCTGGCATGCGCTGGAATCCTTCGCGCTCTCGGGCTAGATCACGCTGTACGGCGACCGGCGAGACTTGCGGCGCAGCCACGCCCAGATCAGCACGCCGCCGACCACGATTGCGATGAGCGAGTACCAGACCACCGGTGGCCAGCTCGTGCGAGCGACGTCGGGCACGGCAATCGCCGCGGTGGCGGGCGGGCCGCTGGGCACGATCACTGCTTCCGCGGTCGCGGACTCACTCGCATCGGATCGGGGGGAGACTGCGGCGCCGGCGACATTCAGCGTGCCCACCGGGGTGACCTTGCCGTAGTTCTTGAAGCCCCAGGTGAGCGCGGCTGCCGCGGCCTGC
The DNA here is from genome assembly GCA_041183645.1 of Actinomycetota bacterium. GTDB lineage: Bacteria > Actinomycetota > Actinomycetes > S36-B12 > S36-B12 > CAIKZY01. The sequence continues at coordinate 10,072 of JBEGLG010000036.1, forward strand.
GCGCTGCCGGACTTGATGCCCATGAGGGCGACCACGAGGGTGTGGCCCTTGCGCTTCGCGGCACCGATGAAGGTGCGTCCGGCCTCCGAGGTGAAGCCCGTCTTCACGCCAATGCAGCCCTTGTAGCCGCCGAGCAGAAGGTGATTGTTCGTGTAGATCGGGTGAGTGCCGCCGCCTTCGCTGGGGAACGGTGCCTTCTCGGTGTGCACGATGGTCGCGAACTCCGGGATCCGCAGGCCATGCACCGCGATGAGCGCGAGATCGAAGGCACTCGAGTGCTGGCCTTTCTTGTCGAGGCCATTGGGGGTCTTCGCCACGGTGTCGAGTGCCCCGATCGAGGCGGCTACCTCGTTCATCTGCGCGAGGGTCTTCTTGATACCGCCGTTCGAGTGGGCCAGCGCTCGGGCCGCGTCATTGCCGCTGGGCAGCATCATCCCGTAGAAGAGCTGCTCATTCGTGTAGGTGACGCCGGGCTTGACTCCCGCCATTGCCGTGCCGGGAACGACATCGGATGCCCGGGCAATGTACGTGCCATCGAGGGGGAGTACCGGCAGCAGCGTGAGTGCGGTGAGGGTCTTGAGCGTGCTGGCCGGGGCGCGCAGCTTGTGGGCACCCTTGCTCGCCAGGATCTCGCCGGTGGTGGCATCGGCCAGCACCCAGCTGCTCGCCCAGATCGGCGGCAGCGGCTTGGCTCCGGGGCCGAGGTTGACCTGGACGCCCTTCCTGCCGAGCTGATCGCCGCCGACTACCTGTGCGGTGGTATGAGCACTGGTCGCGGCACTGGTCGCGGCACTGGCCGACGCGCTGGCCTGGGGGGCCGCAGAATCCTCGGCGTGTGCGGGGGAGGCCACTGCGACCAGGGCGCCGACGAGGGCGGCCACGGTCGTCAGCCGCCGGAATCTAGCCATGATCCACGAGTCTAGGCGGCTGCCCTGAGGCCTGCCGAAATGCCGGCCACACGGGGTAATCGGATGTCCATATACGTGTGACGTACCTCCTACGCACGCAGGCTTCAGGCCCCTCGGGAGCCCCCTAGGATTCGGATGTTCGCGCCTCAGCACGCCCTGTGGAAGGAATTCCGAGAATGGCCACTGTCACCAGCCCCGCTTCTAGCCAGGGTTCACCTGACCGTCGCGCCCAGATCGGGGTGAGGACCCTGCGCACTGACAAGTGGTGGGTGATGCCGCTGGTCATGTTCCTGATCTTCATGGCCTTCATCGCCTACTCGACCTGGCGCGCCTTCGAGAACGCCTACTACTTCGCCGAGCCGCTGCTCTCGCCGTTCTACTCGCCGTGCCTGATGTCGACCTGCCCGCCGCAGTCGGTGCTCTTCGGCTGGACCCCGTTCGGCGCCTGGACCATCTTCGGCATGGCGATCTCGCCGGCGCTGTTCATCCTGATCTTCCCGCTGGGCTTCCGCTTCACCTGCTACTACTACCGCAAGAGCTATTACCGCTCCTTCTGGCAGTCGCCGCCGGCCTGCGCCGTGGCCGAGCCGCATAAGAAGTACACGGGCGAGACCCGCTTCCCGCTGATCTTCCAGAATGCGCACCGCTACTTCTTCTACCTCGGTCTCGTCCTCAACGTGATCCTCACCTGGGATGCCATCGCGGCCTTCCGCAACGCCGACGGCGCCTGGGGTCACGTGAGCATCGGCACCCTGGTGCTGCTGGCCAACGCCACGCTGCTGTGGCTGTACTCGCTCTCGTGCCACTCCTGCCGCCACGCCATGGGCGGTCGCCTGCGCCACTTCTCCAAGCACCCGGTGCGCTACAAGGGCTGGACCCTCGTCTCCAAGCTGAACGTCAATCACGGCAAGTTCGCCATGATCTCGCTGTTCGGCGTTGCACTCACCGACTTCTACGTCCGTGAGGTCGCGGCCGGCACCATCTCCAACTTCTACTTCTTCTAAGCCGAGGGATCACATGTCTGACATCGAGCGTTACTCATTCGACGTCGTCGTCATCGGCGCCGGCGGTGCAGGTCTTCGTGCAGCCATCGCGGCACGCGAGGAGGGCAAGACCGTTGCCGTGCTCAGCAAGTCGCTGTTCGGCAAGGCGCACACCGTCATGGCCGAGGGTGGCATCGCTGCCTCCATGGCCAACGTCAACAAGAACGACGGCTGGAACGTGCACTTCCGCGACACCATGCGCGGTGGCAAGTTCCTGAACCAGTACCGCATGGCCGAGCTGCACGCGAAGGAAGCGCCCGAGCGCGTCTGGGAGCTCGAGACCTACGGCGCCCTCTTCGATCGCACCCCCGACGGCAAGATCAGCCAGCGTAACTTCGGCGGTCACGAGTACCCCCGTCTCGCGCACGTCGGCGACCGCACCGGGCTGGAGATGATCCGCACCCTGCAGCAGAAGATCGTTCAGCTGCAGCAGAAGGACAAGAAGGAGCTCGGCGACTTCGAAGCCGGCATTCGTGTCTTCGCCGAGTGCTCGGTCACCGAGATCTTCATGCATGGCGAGGGCGATGACCGTCGCGCTGCCGGCGTGCTGGCCTACTGGCGCCCGTCCGGAGGATTCGTCGCCATCGACGCCCCGGCCGTCATCATCGCCACCGGCGGCATCGGCAAGTCGTTCAAGGTCACCTCGAACTCCTGGGAGTACACCGGCGACGGCCACGCGATGGCCATGCTCATCGGCGGCTCGCTGATCAACATGGAGTTCATCCAGTTCCACCCGACGGGCATGGTCTGGCCGCCCTCGGTCAAGGGCCTGCTGGTGACCGAGTCGGTGCGTGGTGACGGCGGCGTCCTCACCAACTCCGAGGGCCGTCGCTTCATGTTCGACTACATCCCCGATGTCTTCAAGGCGCAGTACGCCAAGACCGAGGAAGAAGCCGACCGCTGGTACACCGATCCCGATAACAACAAGCGTCCGCCGGAGCTCCTCCCGCGCGACGAGGTTGCTCGCGCGATCAACTCCGAGGTCAAGGCCGGTCGGGGATCCCCCCACGGCGGTGTGTTCCTCGATGTCTCCAAGCGCCTTCCGGCCGATGTCATTCGGGCCAAGCTGCCCTCGATGTGGCATCAGTTCAAGGAACTCGCCGACGTCGACATCACCCTCGAGCCGATGGAGGTCGGTCCGACCTGCCATTACGTCATGGGCGGCGTCGAGGTCGACGCTGACACCCAGGAGCTCATCGGCATCAAGGGCGTGTACGCCGCGGGCGAGGCAGGCGGCGGCCTTCACGGCTCCAATCGCCTCGGCGGCAACTCGCTCTCCGACCTCCTGGTCTTCGGTCGTCGCGCCGGTCTCTTCGCAGCCGAGTACGTCTCGTCGGCGAAGAACGAGGGCAAGGCCACCCCGCTGACCGATGCCGAGATCTCGGCCGCGACTGCGTGGGCACTCGAGCCGTTCGATGCCTCGCGCGATGAGAACCCGTTCACGATCCAGGCTGAGCTGCAGATGATCATGAACGATCTGGTCGGCATCATCCGCGACGGCGGTGAGATGCGCGAGGCCCTCGACAAGATCGATGCCCTCAAGCCGCGTATCGCGCGTGCCAAGGCAAGCGGTGGTCGCGAGTACAACCCGGGATGGCACCTGGCCCTCGATCTGCCCAAGCAGATCCTGGTGTCCGAGTGCATCGCCCGCGCGGCGCTCACCCGCGAGGAGTCGCGCGGCGGTCACACCCGCAATGACTTCCCGACCATGGATCCCGAGTGGCGCAAGGTGAACCTCGTCTGCAGCCTCAAGGACGGCAAGCTCGACATCCAGAAGAAGGCACTTCCGAGCATTCCCAAGGAGCTCATCGAGCTCTTCGATCCGGCAGAGCTCAAGAAGTACATGACTATCGAAGAACTCAACGCAGTAGGGATGGCATAGGCATGAGCTACATGGCGAAGTTCCGACTCTGGCGTGGCCCGCACGGCACCGGTGCCCTGAAGGACTACGACGTCGAGGTGCTCGAGGGCGAGGTCGTTCTCGACGTCATCCATCGCATCCAGGCCGAGCAGGACACCGATCTCGCAGTTCGCTGGAACTGCAAGGCCGGCAAGTGCGGCTCGTGCAGCGTCGAGGTCAACGGGCGTCCGCGCCTGATGTGCATGACCCGCATGAACACCTTCGACGAGTCCGAGACCATCACCGTCACGCCGCTGCGTGCGTTCCCGGTCATTCGTGACCTCGTGACCGACGTCTCGTTCAACTACGAGAAGGCGCGCGAGGTTCCGGCATTCAAGGGCCCCGAGGGTCTCAAGCCGGGCGAGTACCGCATGCAGCAGGTCGATGTGCAGCGCTCGCAGGAGTTCCGCAAGTGCATCGAGTGCTTCCTCTGCCAGAACACGTGCCACGCGGTGCGCGATCACGAGGAGAACAAGAAGTACTTCGCAGGCCCGCGCGTGCTCATGCGCGTGACCGAGCTCGACATGCATCCCCTCGACACCGAGGATCGCCAGAAGCTGGCGCAGGATGAGCTGGGCCTCGGCTACTGCAACATCACCAAGTGCTGCACCGAGGTGTGCCCCGAGCACATCCACATCACCGACAATGCCCTCATCCCGCTCAAGGAGCGCGTCGCTGACGTCAAGTACGACCCGATCCGCTGGCTCGGCTCCAAGATCCGGGTGCGTGGCCAGGAGTGAGCGAGAACGGCTCCACCACCGAATCCGGTCTTCCCCTTGAGCAGGTCTACGGCCCCGATGCCCTCGCGGGCTGGGATGCGGCAGCTCAGCTCGGTGAGCCTGGCGAGTTCCCGTACACCCGCGGTGTCTACCCGTCGATGTACACGGGTCGGCCGTGGACCATGCGCCAGTACGCCGGCTTCGGCACTGCCGTCGAGTCGAATGAGCGCTACAAGCAGCTGCTCGCCGCAGGCACCACGGGCCTGTCGGTCGCCTTCGACCTGCCCACCCAGATGGGCTACGACTCCGATCACCCCCTGGCCAATGGCGAGGTCGGCAAGGTAGGTGTCGCGATCGACTCGATCGAGGACATGCGCCTGCTGTTCAACGGCATCCCGCTCGACCAGGTCTCGACCTCGATGACCATCAATGCGCCGGCCTCCGTGCTGCTTCTTCTCTACCAGCTGGTCGCAGAGGAGCAGGGCGTTCCGGCATCGGCTCTCAACGGCACGATCCAGAACGACGTGCTCAAGGAGTACATCGCCCGCGGCACCTACATCTACCCGCCGGCACAGTCACTGCGACTGATCACCGACATCTTCACCTACTGCCGCAACGAGATTCCGAAGTGGAACACCATCTCGATCTCGGGGTATCACATGGCCGAGGCCGGAGCGACTCCCGTGCAGGAGATCGCCTTCACCCTTGCCGATGGCATCGAGTACGTGAAGGCCGCAGTGGCCTCCGGTCAGGATGTCGACGAGTTCGCCCCGCGTCTTGCCTTCTTCTTCGTCTCGCGCACCACGATCCTCGAAGAGGTCGCGAAGTTCCGGGCCGCCCGTCGGATGTGGGCGCGCATCATGCGCGATCAGTTTGGCGCGAAGAACCCGAAGTCGTGGATGCTCCGCTTCCACACCCAGACCGCCGGTGTGCAGCTCACCGCGCAGCAGCCCGAGGTCAATCTCGTGCGCGTGGCCATCCAGGGTCTCGCAGCCGTTCTCGGTGGCACTCAGTCGCTGCATACCAACTCCTTCGACGAGGCCATCGCGCTTCCGACGGAAAAGGCCGCGCGCCTGGCACTGCGCACGCAGCAGGTGCTGGCCTACGAGACCGATGTCTGCGACACCGTTGATCCCTTCGCCGGCTCCTATGCCATCGAGTCGCTGACCGACGACATCGAGCAGGCAGCCACCGCCCTCATCGAGCGCATTGCCGATATGGGCGGCGCGGTCGCGGCCATCGAGCAGGGCTTCCAGAAGTCCGAGATCGAGAACTCGGCCTACCAGGTGACGCGTGAGACCGATTCAGGCGAGCGCATCGTGGTCGGCGTCAACAAGTTCACGATCGACGGCAAGGAGCACTACGACCCGCTGCGCGTGAATCCGGCTATCGGTGCCGAGCAGGCCGCGCGCCTGGCCAAGCTGCGTGCCGAGCGCGATAACGACGAGGTTCAGCGCTGCCTTACTGCGATCCGCGAGGCGGCTGCAGGCGACTCGAACCTGCTCTACCCGATGAAGGACGCCCTGAAGGCCAAGGCGACTGTCGGCGAGGTGTGCGATGCACTTCGCGAGGTCTGGGGCACCTACAGCCCCATCGACTCGCTGTAGCGATTGCTTACGGGATCGGGTTGCCGATCGACTTCGCCGAGAAGATGCCGAAGCCCATGGCAGGCGAGACTTCGGTGCCGTAGTACATCTGCCACTTGTTCTTGCCGGCGCTGATGATGTCGGGGTCACCGCCCGCGGCAATCACGTACTTCGTGCTGCCGAAGTTGATGCCGTTCTTCGAGGTCGAGACGTAGATGCCGTAGCCGCTGGAGCCGTCGGCTGCGTAGTACAGCGCGATCTTGCCCTTGGAGTCGATGAGCGGGAACGGATGCGATCCTGCGATCGAGAGCTGCGGGCCGACGGTCCAGTGGATCATGTCGGTGCTGGTCGCGGTCTTCATCACGCGAGGTGCGCGCTCGCCCGGCTTCTCGAGATTGGAGAAGTAGGCACGGTAGGTGCCCCCCTTCTTGACCAATGCCAGCGTGCCCGGCTCGAAGCCGGCCTGAGCCGTGGTGATGACAGCACCCTCGGGGGTGAAGGTCAGGCCCTCATCGGTGCTGATGGCGCTGTTGATGTTGCCGCCCGCCACGTAGAACAGGCGGACGGTCGTGGCATCGATGCGCACGAGTCGCGGCTGGCCGCCCATCGTGGCCAGGGGAGTGGTGGTGTCGGCAACGAAGGTGGTGCCGGCGGCAGTCGTGCTGGTCGCCGTGCGCAGGCCGACCGGGTTCACCCAGCTGATGAGGCGCACCTTGCCGTTGGTCAGTCGCAATGCGCTCGGGTCGGCGACCTGCTTGCCCGTGCTTCCGAAGGTGTCCTGCGACTCCACGACACCGGTGGAGCTGAAGATCTTGGCGGTCTTCCCGCCCGTCGACCCGGCTGCGGTGCCGCCGGCCGGGGCTCCGCCCCCGCCCACGGGCTTGGTGCTGGGTGCCCAGGATCCGTTGACGCACTCGATCGTGCCCTGGCCTAGGGCCTTGACCTCGCCGGGCTTCGTGCACGGATCGCCGGGCATGTCGGCGGCATGAGCCGCGGTGGCGGAGATGAGGGCAAGGACGGAGGCAGTGACCAGCACTGCAGCACGCTTCAGCATGCCGAAAGGCTAGTTCACCGCGAGGGTCAACGCTACGACTCCGGCGACAATCACGGCAACGGCCGCCACCTGCAGCTTGCCCAGTCTCTCCTTGAACAGGAAATAGGCCGCGATGGCAGCAATGGGTGCAAAGAGCGAGGCGAGCACCGCAGTGACGGCGACGCTCGTGGCCGCGCCCAGGGAGTAGAACGTGAAGCCGATGACCTCGGTGAACCCGGTGAGAATCACCAGCGGCGCGGCCTTCTTCGTCATCCGGAACCTGCGGGTGATCAGCAGCGGAATGAGCAGGGCGATCACGCCGAAGAGTCGGGCGGGCAGCAGGATCCAGGAGATCGGCATATCGGCACTGAGGTGGCCCGGGGCGAAGAGCCCGATGCCGAAGGCGAGAGCACCCAGGGTCGCGATGATGGCGGCCTTCAGCGGCTCCTCGTGCGGCAGCGGCTCGGGGTCGGGCGCGACCGCGGCAAGGGCCACGCCGGCGACAATGGCGACAAGGATGAACGTGGTCGTCACGGCGAGGGCCTCGCCCGTGAGCGCCGAGATCACCGCGGCGATTGCGCCTTCGGTGCACAGGATTGGCGCGACCACGCCGACCTTGCCGATCTTCAGTGCCGAGTAGGCCAGGATCAGGCCGACCAGGTTACCCAGGCCGCCGGCCACCAGCCACAGGGCGCTCGTGCCGTTGAGCTGCTCGGGGATGCCGGCGATGAAGAGGAAGGGGAGGGTGATGATCAGCCCGACGAGCATGATGCCGGCAATGGTCGAGTACGGGCCGATGGTGCGCACCGTGCGCGAGGAGGCCAGGGAGCCTGAGGCGAAGCAGCAGGCCGTGAGGATTCCGAAGAGGATGCTCAGCACCCTCGGACACTAGCGGCACGGGGTACATTCGCCGCATGACATCGCGCGGCGTGGCACCCCTGACGCCCGAGATCATCCGCCGCGCCCCCAAGGTGCTGCTGCACGATCACCTCGACGGCGGGCTCCGCCCCGCGACCATGCTCGAGCTCGCGGCCGAGCAGGGCTACGGGGCCCTCCCGGCCTCATCGCCCGCTGAACTGGCCGCCTGGTTCGTCGATTCCGCGTCGTCCGGCTCCCTCGAGAGGTACCTCGAGACCTTCGCCCACACTGTCGCCCTGACCCAGACTGCTGCGGCCCTGCGCCGGGTGGCCCGCGAGTGCGCGGTCGATCTCGCCGCCGACGGGGTGGTCTACGCCGAGATCAGGTTCGCCCCGGAGCTTCACCTGACCCGGGGGCTGTCGATGAACGAGGTGGTCGAGTCGGTGCTCGCCGGTTTCGACGAGGGCGTGAAGGAGGCCGAGTCGGCCGGTCACTGGATTCGCCTCGGCACCCTGCTCACCGCAATTCGCACCTCGTCGAATGCGCGAGCAGTGGCCGAGCTTGTCGTCGCGTATCGCGATCGCGGTGTCGTGGGGTTCGATATCGCGGGCGCCGAGGCCGGCTACCCGCCGACTCGGCACCTCGATGCCTTCCACTACCTGCAGCGCGAGAACTCCCACTTCACGATTCACGCCGGCGAGGCCTTCGGGCTGCCTTCCATCTGGGAGGCCATCCAGTGGTGCGGCGCCGATCGCCTCGGTCATGGCGTGCGCATCATCGATGACATCGAGGTGGGCCCCGATGGGTCCGCGACTCTCGGGCGTCTTGCGGCCTATGTGCGCGACCGGCGCATTCCGCTGGAGATGTGCCCGAGCTCGAATGTGCAGACCGGGGCTGCACCGAGCATTGCCGAGCATCCCATCGGCCTGCTGCGTCGGCTGGGCTTCCGGGTGACCGTCAATACCGACAACCGGCTGATGTCGGGCACCTCGATGACTCGTGAGTTCGAGAGGCTGATCGAGGCCTTTGGCTACGGACTCGATGACATGCAATGGTTCACGGTCAACGCGATGAAGAGCGCCTTCCTTCCCTTCGATGAGCGACTCGCCATCATCAATGAGCGCATCAAGCCCGGGTATGCCGCTTTGCGCGCGGAGCTCGCCCTCTAAATCGCGCTGATGATTCCGGCCAGCATGCGACCGAGCCGGCCGGCCGAGGCCTGACCGGCTGCCAGTACCTCGGCGTGGTCGAGATGCTCGCCGGTGATGCCCGCCGCGAGATTGGTGACGAGCGAGAGCCCGAGAACCTCAAGGCCGAGCGCACGCGCGGCGATGGTCTCGACTGCAGTACTCATGCCGACAAGATCAGCGCCGAGGGTGCGCAGCATGCGAATCTCGGCCGGGGTCTCGTACATCGGCCCGCGCAATTGCGCATAGACGCCTTCCGGGGTCGCCGGGAAGAGCTGTCGCGTGATGTCGCGGAGTCGGGGCGAGTAGGCGTCGTTCATGCTGACGAACTGAGGGCCGACAAGCGGGGATTCGCCGGTGAGGTTGAGGTGATCACTGATGAGGACGGCGGTGCCGATGCCCCAGTCGGGGCGAAGTGATCCGGCTGCATTCGTGAGGATGATCGAGCTGACACCGCAGGCAGCCGAGGTGCGCACGGCGTGGGTGACCGCATCGGCGCCCCGACCCTCGTACAGGTGCGTGCGTCCGAGGAAGACCAGGATGCGTCGACCCCCCATGCTGATACTGCGCACGCGACCGGAATGCCCGCTGACGACAGGAGCGGCGAAGTGCGGCACCGAGTCGATCGCAGCCTCGAAGTCCGGGGCACCGAGCTCGTCGGCCGCGGCTGCCCAGCCGGATCCGAGAACGATGGCGATGTCGTGCGCGGCCGCACCGCTGCGGACTGCGATGTCAGCGGCGGCTTCGGCGGCGCGCACGTGAGGCATCAGCCCTCGGCGTTCACGTGGAGTCGGCGTGCAGCCTCGGCCACCGAGCCCGACAGGCTCGGGTAGACCGTGAAGGTGGTGGCCAGCTCATCGACGGTCAGGCGCTGCTCGACAGCCAAGGTCAGTGCGTGAATGAGCTCACTAGCGTTCTCGCTCACGACCACGGCGCCGGCGATCGTGCGTGTGCCGCGACGGCACAGGATCTTGACGAAGCCGTCGTGCTGGCCTTCCATCTTCGAACGCGCATTGGTGAAGAGCGGAAGCAGGAAGGCATCACCGCGGAAGACTCCGTTGTCGAGATCCTTCTGAGTCAGCCCGACGGTGGCGATCTCGGGGCTGCTGAACACGGTGCTCGACACATGGGTGAGCTCAAGAGGCATGACCGCCTCGCCGAGCGCATGCGACATCGCGATGCGGCCCTGCATCGCGGCGACCGAGGCGAGCATCATGACGCCGGTGCAGTCGCCTGCGGCGTAGATGCCTCGGACTGAGGTGCGCGAGACCTTGTCGACCACGATGAATCCGCGCTCGTCGACAGCCACCCCGGCATCCTCGAGGCCGAGATCCTCGGTGTTCGGCAGTGAGCCCACGGCCATCAGCACATGCGAGCCCGTCACGGTGCGTCCGTCTTCGAGCTCGACCTCGACCCCGGTCTCGGTGCGTCGAGCCGCGATGGCGCGGCTGTGGCTCATGACCTCGAGGCCATTGCGCGCGTAGACATCCTCGAGGACCTGGGCGGCATCGGGATCCTCGCCCGGCAGCACTCGATCGCGACTGGAGACGAGAACGACATCGCATCCGAGTGCGTGATACGCCCCGGCGAACTCGGCGCCGGTCACGCCGGATCCGACCACGATGAGTCGCTCGGGAAGCTCGAGGAGGTCGTAGACCTGCTCCCAGGTCAGGATGCGATCGCCATCGGGAAGTGCAGTCTCCATGACGCGCGGTCGGGCTCCGGTGGCCAGCAGGATGACGTCGGCGTGCAGCTGAGTCATCTGGCCGGCCTCGTCGAGAGCCATGACGGAGTCTGCCCCGGTCAGGCGTCCGCGGCCGCGGATCACCCGGATGCCCTCCGTGGCCATCTTCTCGGCAATGTCGTCGCTCTGAGCTGCGGCCAGTGCCTTGATGCGCTCATTGACCACGACGAGGTCGACGCCGATCTGCCCGGGCTCGGCCTCGGCTCCATTGATTCGCACGCCCAGATCGGCACTGTGTGCAGCGCTGGCAATGACATTGGAGGTGGCAATCAGGGTCTTGCTGGGCACGCAGTCGGTCAGGACGGCAGAGCCTCCGAGCCCATCGCGATCGATGATGGTGACCTCGGCCCCTGAGGCGCGAGCGACGAGGGCTGCCTCGTAGCCGCCGGGGCCGCCGCCGATGATGACCACATGTGCTGACTCGGGCTGGCTCACGCCTCCATTGTTCCGTACTCGGCCCCCGAACCAGCCGGGGGAGCCGTGTTAGCGTGGAGACATGTGGATCTGGATCATTCTCGCCATCGTCGTCGTCCTGCTCGTGATCTTCGTGATCGCGACCTACAACAAGCTCGTGCGCTCGAATGTCGCCGTCGACGAGGCTTTTGCCCAGATCGAGGTGCAGCTCAAGCGTCGAAGCGACCTCATCCCGAACCTGGTGAACACGGTCAAGGGATACGCCGCCCATGAGTCCGGCACCTTCGAGAAGGTCACCGAGGCCCGTGCTGTCGGCGAGAAGGCCAACGGGGTCGCCGAGGTGGCCGCGGCCGACGGCATGCTGACCCAGGCACTGCGCGGCCTGCTCGCCGTCGCCGAGGCATATCCCGACCTGAAGGCGTCGGCGAACTTCCTGTCACTTCAGGAAGAACTGTCGGCCACCGAGAACAAGATCGCCTTCGCTCGCCAGTACTACAACGATGCGGTGCGCACGATCAACACTCTCATCGTGAGCATCCCGACCAACCTGTTCGCGGGCATGGCGAAGGTGACCAAGCGCGAGTTCTACGAAGTGCCGAACGAGGCCGATCGCAACGCCCCGACCGTCACCTTCTAGTCGACATGGCGGTCTCCTTCAAGGCCGAGCAGTCGTCGAATAGGCGTAAGACCTGGTTCCTGCTCGGCGCGATGTTCATCGCTGTCGTGGCGCTTGTCTGGGCAGCGGGCACGCTGCTCAACTTCAACGCCTATCTGCTGGTTCCGATCGCTGTCGGTATCTCGCTGATCGGTGTCTGGACGAGCTACTGGAAGTCCGACTCCCTCGTACTCGCCATGACCCAGGCGAGGGTCATCTCGCATGAAGACGCCCCCCAGCTCTACAACCTGGTCGAGGAAGTGTGCATTGCTGCCGGCCTGCCGATGCCGAAGGTGGCGATCGTGCAGGATCCCGCGCCGAATGCTTTTGCCACCGGCCGTGATCCCGACCATGCGGTCATTGCCTTCACGACCGGCATTCTCGAGAAGATGGATCGCGAGCAGCTGCAAGGAGTTGCGGCGCACGAGATGGCGCATGTCGGCAATCGCGACACTCTCGTGATGGCCGTGGCGGCGACAACCGCCGGTCTCCTCGCGATCCTCGCCGACATGGGTGCGCGCATGGCGTTCTTCTCCCGGCGCGACAATGACAGCAACCCGATCGCGGTCGTGGTCTCGCTCGTGATCATCATCCTGGCTCCGATCGCCGCACTGCTGCTTCGCGCGGCGATCTCGCGCAAGCGCGAGGCGCTCGCCGACGCCACCGCGGTGCAGTTCACGCGCAATCCCACCGGTCTGCGCCGAGCACTCGAGACACTCGCCGCCGACAACACGGTTGTCCAGCAGAAGTCGACTGCCGTCGCTCATGTGTGGATCGAGTCACCGCTCGACGGCAAGTCGAAGTCGATGTTCGACACGCACCCGCCGCTCGCCGATCGCATTGCCCTGCTTCGCCAGATGGAGGGCGCACCGCCAGCAGCGGAATGATGCTCGACATGCGAAGGGCCGGTACCCAAGTGGATACCGGCCCTTCGACGTGAGTGGTGCGACTAGTCCTTGATCTCGCACAGCACTGTGCCGGTCGGCACGGTGGTGCCGGCCTCGGCGTTCAGGCCCGTGATGGTGCCGGCCTTGTGCGCGGTGAGCGGCTGCTCCATCTTCATGGCCTCGAGCACGACGATGAGATCACCGGCGGCCACGACCTGGCCCTCCTCGACCTCAACCTTGACGATCGTGCCCTGCATGGGCGCTGTGAGCGAATCACCGGTTGCTCCGCCGCCGGCCTTCTTGCCGCCGCGCTTCTTGGGGCCGGCAGCCTTGGAGCTGCCACCACCGGCGCTGGCACCGAGGCCTGCGGGGAGGGTGACCTCGATGCGCTTGCCGCCGACCTCGACGACAACCGACTCACGTGCCGCGGGCTCGTCGATCTCGGCACCGGCGCCTGAGTAGGCGGGAATGGTGTTGGTGAACTCGGTCTCGATCCAGCGGGTGTGCACGGTGAACGCCTCATCGGGGTTCTCCGGGGCGAAGGCCGGATCGCGCACGACCTCGCGGTGGAAGGTGAGGGCCGTGGCAATGCCGTCGACCTGGAACTCGTCGAGGGCGCGACGCGAGCGCTCGAGGGCTTCCTGGCGGTCACGGCCGGTGACGATGAGCTTGGCCAGCAGCGAGTCGAAGTTGCCGCCGATGACATCGCCGGCCTGGAAGCCGGTGTCGACGCGCACGCCCGGGCCGCTCGGCGGATTCCAGACGGTCAGCGCGCCGGGCGCGGGCAGGAAGCC
>JBEGLG010000037.1:0-2644 GCA_041183645.1 Actinomycetota bacterium
CCGGCTACCTCGTGGTGAAGCGTGACTCCCTTGCCCTGGTACGCACCAAGGTTCTCGGTCTCGGCTTCCCGCGCCCGAAGGATCTCGGCCCGCTGCTCATCGCCTGGCTGGTCTCGCTCGGCGTGCTGGTCTTCGAGAATGACCTCGGCACCTCGATGCTGTTCTTCGGGCTGTTCGTCTCCATGCTCTACATCGCCACCCAGCGCCGCTCGTGGCTGATCCTCGGCGGCGGACTCTTCGCCATCGGCGCCGTGCTGGCCTACATGTTCTTCGGTCATGTGCGCCTGCGCGTCGAGATCTGGCTGGATCCCTGGACATACGCCCAGGACTCCGGCTACCAGATCGTGCAGAGCCTGTTCGGCTTCGCCAATGGCGGCCTGCTCGGCGCCGGCCTCGGCCAGGGCTTCCCGAACCTGGTGCCCTTCGCCAATACCGACTTCATCGTCGCGGCCCTGGGCGAGGAGATCGGCCTCACCGGCCTGATCGCGATGCTGCTGATGTATGGAATCCTGATCGAGCGCGGCCTGCGCACGGCGATCTCGGTGCGCGACTCCTTCGGCAAGCTGCTGGCCGCTGGCCTCTCGATCACCCTGGCGCTCCAGGTATTCGTCATCATCGGCGGCGTCACCAAGCTGATCCCGCTCACCGGCCTGACCACGCCCTTCCTCTCCTATGGCGGCTCATCGCTGATCGCGAACTTCATCATCATCGGCCTGCTGCTGCGTATCAGCGATCGCGCACGCCGCCCCGATGTCGAGGCGCCTTCGGTCGATGAGGCCCTGACCCAGGTGGTGAGACGCCCGTGAATCGGCCCATCCGCCGTATCGGTTTCGTGCTCGCCATCTTGATGGTCGCCCTGATCGTGAACCTGACGATCATCCAGGTGTTCATGGCCCGCGACTATCGCGATCGCCCGGGCAATCAGCGAAACTTGCTTGCCGAGTACGACCGCGAGCGCGGGCCGATCCTGGTCGGCAACGAACCGGCCGCGCGATCAGTCGAGACAGGCAACACGCTGCGCTATCAGCGCGAGTACAGCGACGGACCGCTCTTCGCGCCCGTCACCGGCTTCTACTCACTCGTCTACGGGGCCACCGGTCTCGAGCGCACCGAGAACAACATCCTCACCGGCAAGAGCGACCTGTTCTTCGTCGATCGCATCCAGCAGCTGTTCGCCGGACGTCGCCGCACCGGCGGTGCCGTCACCACGACCATCAATGCCGCAGCGCAGGAAGCGGCGTTCAAGGGGCTGGGCAGCAAGGTCGGTGCCGTCGTCGCGATCGAACCGGCCACCGGCCGCATCCTCGCCTCGGTGCAGTCGCCGTCCTTCGATCCGAACAAGCTCACCAATCACGACCCCGCATCGATCCGTGACTACTACAACGCACTGCGCGATGACCCCACGAAGCCGCTGCTGAATCGCCCGATCGTGGCACTGAATCCGCCGGGCTCGACCTTCAAGCTGGTGACTACTGCTGCGGCTCTTGCCTCCGGCCAGTACACGCCCGACTCGATCCTTCCCGGGCCGCGCGCCTACACACTGCCGAACACCACCACCAAGCTGCACAACTGGAATGGCAAGGCCTGCGGCACGAATGGTCAGGTGACCTTGCGTGAGGCACTCGCGCTGTCGTGCAATACCGCCTTCGCCTGGCTCGGCGTCCAGCTCGGCGACGACGCACTTCGCGCACAAGCCGAGAAGATGGGCTTCGATACGGCGTTCGACATCCCGTTGCGCGCCGCACGCTCGATGTACCCCGAGAGTCCCGACATTCCCCAGACAGCACTGACCGCAATCGGCCAGTTCGACGTGCGGGCAACCGCCCTGCAGATGGCCATGGTCGGTGCCGCGATCGGCAACGGCGGAGTCACGATGAAGCCGTATCTCGTGCAGGAGGTACGCGGTCAGGATCTCGCGATTCTCAAGACCACCCAGCCCGAGGTGTTCTCGACCGCGATGACCGCGGCCGATGCGGCAACCGAGACCGAGATGATGGTCAACGTCGTCGACAACGGCACCGGCTCGAATGCCCGCATCCCCGGTGTGCGCGTGGCGGGCAAGACCGGCACCGCCCAGACAGGCAATGACCGGCCCTCGGTCGCCTGGTTCGTCTCCTTCGCCCCGGCGAAGAACCCCAAGGTGGCAGTCGCGGTGATGATTGAGGATGCGGGCGTCGCCGAGATCAGCGGCAATGCCCTGGCAGCCCCGATTGCCAAGAGTGTCATGAAGGCCGTTCTGCGCTGACCCGCGCCTGACCTGAGAGCATGTGACCATGACAGAGAACGACGGCTCGACGCAGCGCATGCTCGGCGATCGCTATGAGATCGGCGAGGTCATCGGGCGTGGCGGCATGGCCGAGGTCCACGAGGGGCGCGACTTGCGCCTCGGTCGTCGAGTGGCCGTCAAGATCCTGCGTCCCGATCTCGCCCGTGACCCGTCGTTCCAGGCGCGCTTTCGTCGCGAGGCCCAGTCGGCCGCTGCGCTGAATCACCCGAACATCGTCGCTGTCTACGACACGGGCGAAGACGTCCTGGCCGGCGAGGGATCCGACGCGATCGTCGTGCCGTACATCGTCATGGAGTACGTCGACGGCATGACTCTCCGCCAGCTTCTTGCCAGCGGTCGTCGGCTGCTGCCCGAGCG
>JBEGLG010000038.1:0-7139 GCA_041183645.1 Actinomycetota bacterium
ATCAGGAACAGCGCACTTGACCCGAGTGCATCGAAATCGATGAACTCCTCGCCGGCGAAGGGGCCGAGGGCTGCGAATCGCAGCGAGTGAATCCTCATCGTGTCTCGCGCACTCGCTCGTAGACCTCGCGCACCAGCGCGATATCAGTGCTTTCGTCGATCTCGACTCCGCTCGACTCCAGGAAGTCACGGATCACCTCGAGGGGATCTCGGCCGCGCGAGTCGCCACGCGGGGCACTCTCGACAGCCTGTCTCGTGGATACGAAATCCTTGCGCAGCGCATACGGGTACACCGCATCGAGTACCGCATGCATGCGCTCTGGATAGGACTCCTCTGTGACCGTGAGCTCGACGAAGTGCTCACGGGCCTCGGCGTGAGCGTCGGAGACCAGCTCGGCCATCGAGCCGCGGAGTCGGGACATCGGCCGCGGCTGGCCGATCTCGACCTGCTCGATCCCGATCTCGCTGCCCGGTGCGCCAATGTCGACGATCACGAAGGACTTCTCGTGCCCGGACTCGGAGAACGAGTAACGCAGCAGGGATCCGCTGTAGCGAATGGCCGTGCTTCCCACCTGTTGCGGACGATGCAGATGGCCGAGGGCGACATAGGAGAAGGAGTCGCCGAATCGTGCCACCGGTACCGACTGCACGCCGCCGATCGACAGATCCCTCTCACTCTCGCTCACTTCCGGGATCTCGGCGGCCACGACGAAGGCGTGCCCCACGGCAACGCTGCGCGGATATCCGCGCTCGCGACGATCGGCCTCGATGAGCTCGAGTGCGCGTGCCATCACGGCATCATGACTGCGCTCGAGCGGCTCGCCATCGGCGAGCGTGTGCCGTATGAGATCGGGATCGAGGAACGGCAGTGCATATACGAGTACCTCGCCGTGCTGGTCGTCGAGTACGAGAGGCGTGGCTAGCACCTCTGCCCCGCCGACGACCCACACTCCATCGCGCAGGACACTCGAATAGGTCGAGAGGCGCTCACCGCTGTCGTGATTGCCGGCGATGATCACCGTGGCGATCGAGGCTGCACTCAGGCGCGAGACCGCGTCATTGAGGATCCGTAAGCCCTCGATCGGAGGAACCGCGCGATCGAAGACATCTCCGGCGAGGATGAAGAGATCGACATGGCGCGCGATGGCCTGATCGACCAGGAAGTCGACAGCATCGCGCTGGGCGTCGATCAGGGAAAAGCCGTGAAGGGTGCGCCCCAGATGCCAGTCAGACGTGTGGAGCAGGCGCATGCCTGCACGTTAGCGGGTCAGGCGCCTGCTGAGCCGTTGGCAACCGGAACCGGGGTCGGCGACGATGTGTCGACCGAGCCGGTCACGTTGCGCAGCGCCGACTTCTTCAGCCACTTGTCCCACGGGATATTCCAGAGGCCGCCCGGGCCATTGCCCGGCTCCACCGTGGATCCTCCGGTGTTCATGTAGATCGAGACATCGCCGGGAATGGTCTTGTCGTAGATCCACTTGGCATCGTCGGTGCGCATGTTGGTGCAGCCATGCGACCCATTCCACTTCCCGAGTCGACCCACCGCCCACGGCGCGGAATGCATGAACTCACCGGTCGGGGTGAGTCGGGTATTCCAGGGGATGTCCTTGAGCTCGTAGAACGCGGGATTCGTGGTGTCGTCGGCGGTAGTCAGATCGAGGGACACGCTCGTATAGGTATGCGTGGGCTCCTTGCGCGTGCTGATGACCTTGATGCCGTTGCGGGTCTCCCAGTCCTTCTGCCCGAGGGAGATGGGGAAGGTCTTGCGCTTGATGCCATCGACATAGACCTTCATCAGGTGAGTCTTGCCATCAACCTTGATGAGCAGTCGACGAGCTGTGCTGAAGGTATAGGTGGTGCCCAGGCTCGGCGAGCCGATGACGTAAGTCGAGCCGGTCTTGCCGAGGATGGCCTTGTCCATGGTCGAGATGATGTCGATGCGCGAGTTGCCCGGCCACCACGACTTCGGACGGAACATCACGGTGCGGTCATTGAGCCAGCCCCAGGATCCGGGCACCGTGTAGGTGCGTCCGAGGCTGTCGGTGGCCTTGACCGTGAGGTGCCGCTCGACCACGGCCTTGCCGGGGATGGCGCGGTTGAAGGTGAGCTGCGGCAGCGTGCCGACACCGAGGGCATCGGTGGTCTTGACCGAGAGGCCGAGGTTGTTACCCGCCGGGTCGAAGACAGCACTCGCCCACACACGCGGCTTCGGCAGCTTCGCGGGCTTATCGGGATCGGGGCCGGCAGGGGCCACAGGCGTGCCCACGACGGCAGCGCTCGCCGCACCCGGGCCGGCGGCATTCACGGCGCGAATCTGCACGGAGTAGGCCGTGCCGTTCGTGAGGTTCAGGAGCGTGCACGTGCCTGCGGGGTCCGAGCAGGTGGGCCAGTTGGCACCGCCGTCGACCGAGGCCTGGTACGAGGTGATCGGGCTGCCGCCGTCGAAGGTCGGGATGGCGTAGGTGACCACGAGGGTGCCCGAGGAGGCGGGAGTCACAGCCGAAATCACGGGAGCATCGGGGAGGGGTGCCGCCGCCTGCGCGGGTACCGCCATGACGGCGCCGGCCAGGGCAACGGCGAGGGCAGCGCCCACGACCTGACGAAGCTTCACTGATATCCCCACGTGCGTTCCACGGCTGAGCCGACTACCTCACTACTGTACGTCGGCATTTCCCGTGGGCAAAACCGCCCGAAACACCCCAGCCGGCGCGAGCCCTAGAGCTGAATCCAGGTCGACTTCATGTCCATGAACTTGTCGAGGGCGTGCAGGCTCTTGTCGCGGCCGAAGCCCGACATCTTGACGCCGCCGAAGGGGAAGGTCATGTCGCCTTCCTCGTAGCAGTTGACCCAGCAGACTCCCACCTTCAGCGCCCGGGAAACCCGATGAGCGCGCGAGAGATCGTTGGTCCAGACACCCGAGGCGAGGCCGTAGTCGGTGGAGTTGGCGATTCGGATGGCCTCCTCCTCGGTGGAGAAAGTGCTGATCGCGAGCACCGGACCGAACACCTCGTTCTGGGCGATGTAGCCGTCGGGCGCGACTCGGTCGAAGACGGTGGGCGGGTAGTAGCAGCCGCCGGTCTCGACGAGGGTCGGAGCACCGCCGACGAGCAGGCGCGAGCCCTCGCCCTTGGCCTGCTCGACCATGCCGTGCACGCGGCCGAGATGAGTGGCATTGACAAGTGCGCCGGCCGGCGCGCCGGCCGTGAGCGGATTCGTCGGCTGCATCGACTCGGCGATCGCAAGTACTCGCTGCACTACCTCGTCATGAAGGCTCTCGTGGACGAGCAGACGCGAGCCTGCCGTGCACATCTCGCCCTGATTGAAGAAGATCGACCAGGCCGCGGTGTTCGCTGCCCTCTCGATATCGGCATCGGGGAAGATGATGTTCGCACTCTTGCCGCCGAGCTCGAGCCATACGCGCTTGAGATTCGACTTCGCCGAGGCTTCCATGATCGAACGGCCGACGTTCGTCGAGCCGGTGAAGGCAAGGACATCGACATCGCGATGTGCGGCCAGTGCGGCGCCGGCGTCGGCACCGAGGCCATTGACCACGTTCAGGACTCCGGCCGGAATGCCGGCCTCGAGTGCGAGCCTGGCCAGGAGCAACGCCGACAGAGGTGACTGCTCGGCGGGCTTGAGCACGACTGAGCAGCCGGCGGCCAAGGCGGGCCCGAGCTTCCAGGCAGCCATCACCAGGGGGAAGTTCCACGGCACGATCGCTCCGGCTACGCCCGCCGGCTCCCGAGTGACGAGCGCGAGCGAATTCGGCTCGGTATGCGGGATCTCGTCAAGAATCTTGTCGATGGCCTCGCCATTCCAGCGAATGGTGTTGGCCACGGAGCGCAGGTCAATCGTCCAGGACTCATGTGCGGGCTTACCCATCTCCAGGGTCTGCAGCACGGCGAGCTCCTCGCGATGCGCCACGATCAGATCGGCCCAGGCGATGAGCACGGCCTTGCGATGTGCGGGCGCGGTGCGCGACCAGCGACCATCCTCGAAAGCCTCCCGGGCATTGCTCACGGCGCGATCGATATCGGCCGCCGAGCCCAGGGCAATGGAGCGGATGACGGAGCCGTCGATTGGGCTGACGACATCGAGGCGCTTGCCATCGAGGGCGGGAACCCACTGGCCGTCGATGAGCAGCTCGGTAGGTGTGTCGAGGCGACCGGCCAGGGTGGCCCAGTCGGTCAGCGCGCCATTGGTGGTCATGTGCCCTCCACTTCGATGTGCAGGAAGGCTACACCGCGCAGGGCGGTCGTTCGTGCCCAAATGATCAAGTGCGGGTGCGGCGACCCTCGACTCGAATCTGGATCAGGCAGGCCAGTGCGCCGGCAGCAATGGCCACCAGGAAGGTGGACGGCCAGGCGCCCACGACATGAGCAAAGGGATGCGAGACCACGAACGCCACGAAGTAGACGAGTACTCCCAGCAGGGCAGGCAGGGCTCCGAGCGAGCGCCACCACTGCACGGCACACCACGCGCCGCCGATGACCAGAACTACTCCCCCGAGCCAGACCACGCCCGTTGCCCGGGCCACCGCGAATCCGATGATGAGCGAGGCCGAGGCAACGAGCGGGATCCGAAAGCGCATCTGCGCAGGCTAGCTCGCGACGCGAGCGGCGTGCACCTCAGCATCCTTGACGCAGGCCTCGAGTGCGGTCACCGCGGAGGTCATCTGGCCATCCCAGTGCCCGGCGCGCACGCACCACATCACGGAATCCTGGGACTCGACCAGTGCATCGCGCATGCCCTTCGGGCCGTTCGTGCCGAGTCGCCCGAGAACGCGCTCTGCGGCAGCCACCCAGGTGTGAGCAACCTGGAGGTGCGAGATCTCCTTGGTGAAGTCGCGAACCATGGATGCCGCATGCGGCACATCAGGCGAGATGTCGTGCAGTCGATGCTGGACCTGATCGATGGCGTCAAGGAAGTCGATGCGCATGGCCTCGTGGACGGCCGATCTGCGCACGTCATGTATGAGGTCCTCGCACATGGTCTTGGCTGATGCCTTGGCGGCGAACAGGCGGTCCGATGAACGGTGGGGAACTTTCTTGGCGGCGGTGCGGCTCAGCCGGCTCGGACCTGTGGACTGCTGTGACATGTTGCGCTCCTTCACGCTGGGCGATGGATACGAATCACGGCCAGGACAACCTGGTCATTTCCTGTTCTACTCCCCTTTTCCTGATGGCGCCGCATAACTCGCCAGGAACTTTCAGGCCTGACACTCCCCTGACACAGACCGATGCCCCCGACCGGAAGGCCGGGGGCATCGAGATCGGTACAGACGCGAGTGAGGCTGCTAGCCCGCCACGTTCGCGGCGGCCAGGTTCTTGCGAGTCTTCGCACTGACCACGTAGAAGATCACGCCAAGAAGCACGAAGGCCACGAGCGGGATCAGCTCGGTGAGCGTGTACTTCCACTTCTCGGCTTCCTCCCAGCCATCCGGACGGAAGTCATCGCCGAACCAGCCGGCACCGAGACCGGGGAAGAGCAGCTCGATAGTGGCGAAGAGGATCCAGCCGGTCAGCAGGATCGACAGGAACGGTGCCCAGGGCGCGCGATACGGGCGCGGGTGATCGGGGTGCGTGACGCGAAGGCGCCACAGTGCCGGGAAGACTGCGAGGTACGAGATCAGCGTCGTTGAGACGGCGATGCTCAAGATCACCAGGAAGTACTTCGCCGCATCGCCCTCGCTGATCGTGCGAGCGGCGACCAGAACGGCGGTCGACAGGATGCCCGAGAGCACATTCACGCGCACCGGGGTGCCGTGCTTCTCGGAGATCTTGCCCAGCCAGCGCGGTGCTGCACCGTCATAGCCCGACACGGCCAGGGCGCGATCCGAGCCCATGATCCAGGCCACGCCGCTGGAGAGCAGGCAGAGGATGAACATGACGGCTGCGGCAACTCCGAACACTGCTCCGAGGCCGGAGAGGGTCGACGTACCGTCAGCGGCGATCTCACCGCCGTACACCGTGAACACCGACTTCATGGCATCGATGAAGCCGCCCAGGCCCGAGACCTGATCAGCGGGAAGGATCACGATGACGCACAGCACCGGAATGCTGTACATCAAGATCGCGACGATCGCCGAGCGACCGATGGAAAAGGGAACATCCTTCTTCGGATTCTTCATCTCGTCGCCTGCGGTGTTCGGCAGCTCGAAACCGACATAGCCGAACATGATCAGGCCGGCCAGTCCGACCAGGCCGGCCTTGGTCACCGCGAAATCGCCGAAGCCGACGCCATGAACGCCGTTCTGGATGGCGAAGATGATGGTCGAGAGGGTGAAGAAGGTCAGCAGGATGAATCGTGCGTAGGCGCCAAGGATCGGAATCCACTTGCCGACCTTGAACGACAGGATCGCCGCGAAGGTGCCCACCCAGATGAAGATCAGGGTGAAGGCGTAGAACCAGAAGGTCGAGAGCTCGGCACCGTTGAGGAAGAAGACCGAGACCGTGGCCGCGGCCACGACCGAGAGGGTTCCGCCGAACCACACCGGGTTGGTGACCCAGTACAGGACGTTATTGATGGTGGCGGCCAGGCGGCCGAAGGCAAGGCGTGCCCAGATGTACGGGCCGCCCTCCTGCGGGAAGGCGGTGCCGAGCTCGGCGAAGAGCAGGGCGCTGGGAATGAAGAAGGTGACGGCGATGATGACGTTCCAGGTGAAGGCCTCCGCGCCGAGGCCGGCGAGCAGGCCGATGGTGTCGACGCCCACCAGCGTGCAAATGGTGAAGAAGAGGATTTCCCTGCGCCCGAAATTGCGCTGGAGATGCTTTGTCTCCTCGAGGGCATCGGTCGTGATGCCCAGCTCGCGGATATCGGCGGTGGAGTACTCGGGGGTCTCGGTGCTCATGCGTGGCGCTCCTCGTGGATCGGCAGTGCCTGAACGGTAGGGCCTCAGGGGTCTCACAGGTGGCCGAATCAGCCACTTCCTGACTCAGATGTCGTAATTGTCCTGTCACGCGAACTGACTCTCGGATCGCACACACGTGTCGCACATCATGTCGTCACGAATTGACGATCGAGCCGGGCCGACGGAGAGTGGAGAGATGAAGCGGGTTCTCCTCGCGCTCGCCAGCGCAGCCGTCCTGGTCGTGCCGGCCGTGGCAGCCGACCCGGCATGGGCCCAGCACAGCCATGGCG
>JBEGLG010000039.1:0-6978 GCA_041183645.1 Actinomycetota bacterium
GTCGCGTCTCGATGTGCGGTGCCATCTCCAATTTCGGCACGACCCCGCAGCCGAGCACGGCCGTGATGATCGAGATGATCCTGCGCCGCATCACCGTGCAGGGCTTCATCGTGCGCGACTATGAGGATCTGCGCCCGGAGTTCGAGGCGAAGGTCAGTGGCTGGCTCGCCAGCGGCGAGCTTGTCGATCGAGCCACCGTGTTCGAGGGCATTGCCAATGCAGGTGCCGGTCTCGCGGGCCTGCTCTCCGGTGCGAACGTGGGCAAGGCCCTCGTCCACCTCTCCGACTAGAAAGGGCGCTGCCGTGAGCATTCAGCTCGTCGACGAGAGCCTGTTCGCCTCCACTGATCCGGTGGCGCTGCAGGGTTCCGCATGCTCTGCCTGCGGTGCTCACGTGTTCCCCGCGCAGGCGTCGTGCCCGATGTGTGCCGGCGTGGAGGTCAGCGCGGTCGCGCTTCCGACCGAGGGAGTGGTGTGGTCCTGGACTACTCAGAACTTTGCGCCCAAGGTGCCGTTCCGCACTGACGAGTTCCACCCGTTCAGCATCGGCTACGTCGATCTCGGCTCCGTGATCGTCGAGGGCTGGCTGCTCCACAAGACCGAGTGGGTCATCGGCGAGCCCGTGCGGCTCGCGCTGGCCAAGGCCTGGACCAATGACGACGGCACGGTCGTGCATACCTACGGATTCGAGGCCATCTGATGAGCGGCGCATCCCTCGACAACGAGGTCTACATCGTCGGTGGCGGCATGACCGAGTTCGGTCGCTTCGAGGGAGAGGATCAAGAGCTCGCCGAGCAGGCCATGCGCGCGGCCCTCGCCGACTGCAACCTGACGTGGAGTGACGTCGACTTCGCCGTCGGCGGCACCAATGGCGAGACCAAGCCCGACAACATGGTGGCTCGCATGGGCCTGACGGGCATTCCCTTCATCACGGTCAAGAACGGATGCGCCACCGGCGGTGTCGCGCTCATGACCGCGCGCAATGGGCTCATCGCCGAGGGGCGCGATATCGCCGTCGTCGTCGGCTATGACAATCACGCACGCGGTGCCTTCGCGGCGTCGCCCGCGCGCTACGGCATCGGCGGCTGGTACGGCGAGACCGGGATGATGGTGACCACGTCGTACTTCGCGCTGAAGATCAAGCGGTATCTGCACGAGTACGGCATAGACGAGCGCACCCTCGGCTATGTCTCCGAGAAGGCATTCGACTACGGCTCCTCCCACCCGCTCGCCTGGCGTCGCAAGCCGGTGTCGGTCGATGAGGCACTCGAGTCCGACATGATCAATGCCCCGCTGACTCGCTTCATGTTCTGCTCGCCCGATGCAGGTGCGGTCTCGCTCGTGCTCGCGCGCGGCGCGCGTGCCTTCGAGCTGTGCGAGAACCCCATTCGTCTCGCGGCCGTCGAGCTTCGCGGTCGGCGCCCCGGCTCCTTCGAGGTGTTCTCGCCGTGGCTGTCGCCGGGCGAGCGCACGAGCCCCTCGATCGATGCCGCGAAGGCAGCGTTTGCCACCGCCGGCATCACCCCTGATCAGGTGCAGGTGGCGCAGCTGCAGGACACCGACAGCGGTGCCGAGATCATCCACCTGGGCGAGACCGGCCTGTGCGGCAATGGCGAGCAGGGCGCCGGCTACCTCAATGGCGACTACAAGATCGACGGTCGCCTTCCGGTCAACACCGATGGCGGCTGTCTCGCGAACGGCGAGCCGGTCGGGGCCTCTGGCCTGCGCCAGGTGCACGAGGTCATGCGCCAGCTGCAAGGGCGTGCGCTCGGCCAGCAGGTGCCCAATAATCCGCGTATTGGCTTCACCCATGTCTACGGAGCACCGGGTATCTCCGCGTGCACCGTTCTCGTCAAGGAAGGTGCGAACTCGTGAGCGAGCTCGATTCCGCCCAGCTCGAGGCTTTCCGCGCCGACGTGCGCGCCTGGCTGAGCACTGTCGCCAAGCCGCGCACCGAGGAGGTGCGCGTGTGGGGCGAGGGTGATCCCGAGCTCCAGATCTTCATCGCCAAGAGCGAAGAGGATGAGCGCGCTCACCTCGATCGCGTGCGCGACTACCGCAAGGCCCGCTTCGACGCCGGCTTCGGTGCGCTGACCCTTCCCGAGGAATTCGGCGGGCGGGGCCTGCCGAGCGTCTATGCCGTGGCCTTTGCCGACGAGGAGCGCGAGTTCGACGTGCCCCCGTCCTCCGAGATCATCTCGGTGACCACCGGCCTGGTGGGCGCAGCTGTCAGCGTTTTCGGCACCCCCGAGCAGCGCGAGCAGTATGCCCGCGCCTTCCTGCGCACCGACTCCCTGTGCTGCCAGCTCTTCAGCGAGCCCGGCGCCGGCTCTGATCTCGCCGGGCTGTCGACCAAGGCCGTGCGCGATGGCGACGAGTGGGTCATTGACGGCCAGAAGATCTGGACCTCGAATGCCCAGTTCTCCGAGTACGGCTTCCTGCTCGCGCGCACTGATCCCGATGTCGTCAAGCAGGCCGGCATCACCGCCTTCCTGGTGAAGATGGACTCACCCGGCATCGAGATCCGCCCTATTCGCCAGATGAGCGGGCCGGCCACCTTCAACGAGGTGTTCTTCGACGGTGCACGCATCCCCGACTCCATGCGCATCGGCGATGTCAACGATGGCTGGAAGGTCGCCATGGCGACCCTCGGCTTCGAGCGCTCCTCCTCCGGTTCTGGCCATCGTCGCAAGGGCGGCACCGCGGCCGATCTCGTCGAGCTCGCGAAGGCGTTGGGGCTCAATGACGATCCCGTTGTGCGCCAGGAGCTCGCGGACGTCTACGTGCGCACCCGCCTGCACGCGGCAGTGGTTGCCAAGGTTGCCCGCGCGAATGCCTCCGGTGACAAGCCGGGCCCTGCAGGCTCGCTCGGAAAGCTGATCGCCTCCGACAATCTCGTGCGCATCGGCAATGCAGCCGCCGACATGCTCGGCTCGGCTCTCGTCGCCGACACCGGCGAGTGGGGACAGTTCGCATGGTCCGATCACGTGCTCGGCGCCCCGGGCTACCGCCTGGCCGGCGGCACCGACGAGATCCAGCGCAACATCATTTCCGAGCGAGTGCTCGGACTCCCGGCGGAGCACCGCGCCGACAAGGCGCCGTTCTCGCAGCTCAGCAAGAACTAGTCGTAGCAACGAGAAGAGGCCGCCCGAATAGGGCGGCCTCTTCTCGTTGTGTCGTGTTACCAGCCGAGCAGCGTTGCCACGCGCTCGCGATGGAACGCGGCATCCCCGAGGAATGCCGCATCGAATCGCGCGCGGCGGAAGTACAGGTGCGCGTCGTGCTCCCAGGTGAAGCCGACGCCGCCATGCAGCTGGATGGCCTCCGCGGCGAGTGCGTTGAATGCATCGGAACCCCACGCCTTGGAGACTGCAGCATCGGCCGAGAGCTTCTCGGAGTGATCCCAGGTGACGCGCTCGAGGCCGGCGCGTGCCATCTCGACCTGGATCAGCGCATCGGCCATGCGGTGCTTGACCGCCTGGAAGCTGCCGATCTCGCGATTGAACTGGCGACGCAACTTGATGTACTCGAGCGTCATGTCGAAGCAGTACTGCGATCCGCCGAGCTCGTCGGCCGCGACTCCGAGAAGGCCGATATCGAGACCGGCCTCGAGGGCGGCGAGGCCGGCGCCGCCCGTGGTCAGGCGAGTGGCAGCCGAAGCGGCGAAGGTGACGGTGGCCGACGGGCGGCTGAAGTCGAGGGAGGGAAGCGCAGTGGCCGAGGCGTCAGCGGACTCGACGGCGAACAGGTCGATGCCTGACTCCGTGCGCGCGGCGACGACGAAGAATGCGGCCGAGGTGCCGTAGGGGACGAAGCGCACGGTGCCGTCGACAACGGAGTCGCTGCCCGTGCAGGCGACGCCGGCCTCGGTGAAGCGGCCGCGTGCATCGGTGATGGCGGGGGCCGCGATCTCGCCGCCCGCAATGCGCTCGAGATAGGGGAGTGCGGCCTCGCCGGCCGCAGCGAGGATCTGTCCGGCGATCACGGTGCTGGTGAGGAAGGGCACAGGTGCCAGGGTGGCTCCGAGCTCCTCGCAGACGGCGAGGATCTCGGCGAGGCCGCCCAGGCCGCCGACCTCCTCGGGCAGGCCGACACCGGCGAGACCGATCTCCTCGGCCAGCAGGGTCCAGAGCTCGGGATCGAGGCCCGGGTTCTCCGCGCGGCCCTCAAGCTCACGCACGCGCTCGGGGTAGCCGGACTCGGTCGCGGCTGCCCGAACGGTCAGGCGAAGCTCGGCGAGCTCCTCGCGATCGAGGCTGGCGAGGGCGAGTGCGCTGGTCATCTGTCTCCCGGGGGCAGGTGAATCGGCTGGTCGGCGTTTCGATAGTCCGTTAACAGTAAGTCTATCTGCGCGGGAGAGCCTGCGGGAGGGGGATTCTCCCCCTGGATCTGGGGCATGAGGGCATTTCGTCACCACATTGTTACGCCCCAACCCATCGCATTTCATAGGACGTGCATGTATCGTGACGCTACTCCGATGCCTGGCATCGGCCCTCGACCGGAAGAGAGATCCATGCGCAAGCCCCTCGTCGCCCTGGCCACGCTGGCCTCGGCCTCCCTCGTCCTCGCGGCGTGCGCGATGCCCGCCGACGACCCCAATTTCTCCGGCGGCGGCGGCGTAGGCGGCGACACGGCGGCGATTGCCGCGGCAAATGACGCAGGTGCGGCAGCGATCACCGCAGCAGAGGCGGCCCCGACGAGCATCGGCGTCGATACGCCGCTGACCGCGGCGCCGAAGAAGGGCGCGGAGATCATCAGCCTCACCGACGGCTCTGACTACGAGGCCGTGACCGAGAAGGCGATGGCGGCAGCCGCCAAGGCCCTGGGCTGGAAGCTCACCGTCGTCACGGTCGATCCGCTCGACACGACGGCTACCGCGACCGCATTCGACGATGCGATCGCGAAGAAGCCCGCAGGCATTCACATCAATGGCGAGTTCTTCGACTCGGTCAGCGCGAGCCTGCCGAACGCCGAGTCGGCGAAGATCCCGGTCGTGTGCACCGGCTGCTCCGGCGAGCCGGGCGGCGGCCTGACTGACACCAACATCGACGGCACCGTGCAGAACCAGGCCTGGGCCGACGTGCTTTCCAGCTATGTCGTCGCGTCCCAGTGGAAGGGCGAGGCTGCCGGCGTGCAGATCTTCGTCGCCCCGGGTGGAGCAATCAACGACTTCAACCTCCAGTTCGACACGACCCTGCTGAGCCAGTGCCACGAGTGCTCGACCAATCAGTCGATGGTTGATCCGACCGTGGTGGCTCCCAATGACCCGGCTGCATTCGCCGCCTTCGTCTCGAGCGAGATGTCGACGGCAATGGGCGCCTGGGCACTTCTCGACACGGGTGCCTACTCCAATGGCGTGGCCGAGGCCGTGGCCAGCGATCCGACTCTTCTCGCCCCGATCACCCTGATCGGTCGCGGCGCGACGGCCACCGATATCGCGAACCTTGCCGCGATCGGCGCGGTCCCGACCCTGGATCCGGCGGCTACCGAGCGCACGGCGGAGGAGGCCACGGGCCTCCAGGCGTGGATTGCGATCCCGCAGCCGGTCATGGGCTGGCGCGTCATCGACCAGTTCGCCCGCATCCTGGGGGGCGACGCCCTGGCCGACGGACCGCTGCCGAGCCAGTTCCTCACGGCAGCCAATGCCAAGGATGCTGCTCTCGATGCTGATGGCAACTTCATCGGCGTGGCCGATTACGAGGCCCAGTTCCTCAAGCTCTGGGGCGTGAAGTAGTACTGCCCAGAACGCCTCGATTTCGGCCCGTCCCCCATGGGGGCGGGCCGAAATCACGTTTCTGGACATCATTCCCACTCGAAAAGTAGGAAAGGACAGCTCGGGGACTATCGGAATGCCGATGGTCGGAGACCATAGTTTCTTGAGAGTAACTACGTGAATTACTCCCTCGATGCCAATTCGTGATCAGAAAGAGACGAGAAACCCTTCCCTTTTCCATGGACGTTCATGTAATTTCTCACTGCTCGGGTTCGTAAGTACCCCTCGACTGGAAGAGAGATCCATGCGCAAGTCAATTGCAGCAGTTGCCGTCGTGGCAGCTGCCTCCATGGCCTTTGTTGGCCTCGCCCCGGCAGCATCCGCTGCTGATGGCGTCACCGTTGCCAAGGGCATCGTTGCCAAGTACTCGAAGAACCCCACTTCGCTGGGCAACATCCCCCCGATCGGCAAGCCGATCCCCAAGGGCAAGTACGTCATCACCATCACCAACCAGACTGACGCAGCCATCACCCTGAACCAGAACATCGTTCAGGCCGGCAAGCTGCTCGGCTGGAAGATGGAGTCCATGCAGGCTGAGGCCACCATCGAGGGACAGCGCAAGACCCTCTCTGACGCCATCGCCAAGAAGCCGGACGGAATCGCCGTCTCGGGCATGGAGCCGGAGTCCTACGGTGACCTCTACAAGAAGGCTGCCGCACAGGGCACCGCCGTTATCTGCTCCGCCTGCCTCGCGGCACCGGGCAACGGCCTGCTCGACACCCACGTCTCGGGCCCGAAGATGCTCGACCTCTGGGGCCAGATGATCGCGGCATTCGCAGTCGCCAACGTCAAGGGCACGCCCGACGTCCAGGCCTTCGGCCTGTCGGTCTACCCGGTCCTGGTGCGCTACGACACCTCGTTCAAGAAGAACCTGCTGAAGCTGAGCCCGAAGGCCAAGTACGCCTTCACCGAGCTCGACTTCTCGCCGGGCCAGGTGGGCAACATCTACAAGGCGAACCCGTCCACCAACTTCATCTCCAGCGATCTCGGTGACTTCGCCCTCGGCTGGCCGCAGCAGCTCTTCACCGTGGGTGCAACCCCCGGCCAGAAGCCGCTCATCGGTGGCCTGACCGCAGGCAAGGCCGCAATCCAGGCTCTCAAGGACAAGACTGAGAACGCATGGACCGGCTACTCGCTGCCCATCGTGGGCTACTCGGTGATCGACTCGTTCGCTCGCCTGTGGACCAAGACCCCGTACGCAAAGGC
>JBEGLG010000040.1:0-6984 GCA_041183645.1 Actinomycetota bacterium
TGTTCGGGAGATCCTCGTTCTCGCGGAACTCATCGAGGCATGCCGCCCGAAGGTGCTCGACGCGGATTCCCTTGCCTCGACCGCCAATGAACTCCTTGATCGCCGACTTCTTGGCCCGCGAAACGATGTTCTCGATCATCGCGCCGGAGCTGAAGTCGCGGAAGTAGAGAATCTCGCGATCGCCGTTGACGTAGGTGACCTCCAGAAATTGATTCTCGGGAGCATCGGAGTACATCAGGTCGACCGCGCTGGCGATCATCGACGCGCAGGCTTCCTCGGCCGAACCGTGCTCGGCAATCTCCTCGGGATGAATGGGGAGCCCTGCGGTCAGGTACTTCGCGAAGATCTCACGCGCCGCGGTGGCATCGGGCCGATCGATCTTGATCTTGACGTCGAGTCGTCCGGGGCGCAGGATCGCGGGATCGATCATGTCCTCGCGATTCGAGGCGCCGATGACGATGACATTCTCGAGACCCTCGACACCATCGATCTCGCTGAGCAGCTGCGGAACGATCGTGTTCTCGACATCGCTCGAGACACCGGTGCCACGCGTGCGGAAAAGCGAGTCCATCTCGTCGAAGAAGACGATGACGGGCATTCCCTCGCTCGCCTTCTCGCGCGCACGCTCGAAGATGACACGGATATGCCGCTCGGTCTCGCCGACATACTTGTTCAGAAGCTCGGGACCCTTGATATTCAGGAAGAACGAGCGCCCGGTGTCGAGGCCTGACCGCTCGGCCATCTGCTTCGCAAGCGAGTTCGCCACTGCCTTGGCGATGAGCGTCTTTCCGCAACCGGGCGGACCGTAGAGCAGGATCCCCTTGGGTGCCGAGAGCTCATGCTCCGCGAACAGGTCGCGATGCAGGAACGGCAGCTCGACGGCATCGCGAATCTGCTCGATCTGCGACGAGAGGCCACCGATGTCGTCGTATCCGATGTCGGGAACCTCTTCGAGCACGAGTTCCTCGACGTCGGACTTCGGGATGCGCTCGAGCGCGAATCCGGCACGTGAGTCCATGAGCAGGGAGTCACCGGCGCGCAGCCTCGCGGCGAGAAGCGGCGCAGCAAGCCTGACGATGCGCTCCTCGTCAGTGCGGCCCTTGACGATGGCCCGCCGGCCGTCCGCGAGAACCTCCTTGAGGCTGACGATCTCGCCCGAGCTCTCATACCCCGCCGCCTCGATGAGATTCAGCGCCTCATTGAGCAGGACATCCTGGCCGGCTCCGAGGGCAGTGATATCGACCGACGGGCTCGGGAATACGCGGTACTTGCGCCCATTGCTCAGCACATCGGCACTGCCATCGGCATGCGCCTCGAGGAAGATGCCGTAACCGCTGGGCGGCTCATTGAGCCGGGCGACATCGGACTTCAGCGAGAGGATCTGCTCACGTGCCTCGCGCAGGGTGGTCGTGAGGCGCTCGTTCTGCTCGGTCAGCGCGGCCAGCTGAGCACGCGATCCGGGCAACGCCGCATCAGCGGTGTGTTCGGACATGCAGCCTCCTCGAGTCGTCTATGACTCTAGAACAGGAGCCGTCTCTTCGCCTCGTGGCTCGGAGCCAGGGCCGGTGTAATCCTCGCCGTAGGCCCCAGGGGCCGGTCGGCGGCGTCGCACGGGAAGCACGGCACCCGGTGCCAGCCGGCGCATCGTGACGAGGAAGCCCGTGTGACCGTTCATGCGGTGATCGGGACGCACCGAGAGTCCCTCGAGGTGCCAGGTGCGCACGAGCGACTCCTCGGCACGCGGCTCGGTCCAGACCCCCATGACGCGAGCAGTCTCGACGGTCTTGGACATCTGGGTGGCCGTCGCGACATAGATCACGATGACGCCACCGGGCGCCAGCGCCGCCGCCGCCGCGTCGAGGCAGTCCCACGGAGCCAGCATGTCGAGGATGACGGCATCGATATCGCGATCGGTCAGCTCATGCGCGAGGTCGCCGACGGTCACGGTCCAGTTCGCCGGGCGCATGCCGAACCACTGCTCGACGTTCTTCTGGGCAATGATCGCGAAGTCGTCGCGCCTCTCGAAGCTGTGCAGCACTCCATCGTCGCCGATTGCACGCAGGAGCGAGCACGACAGCGCACCGGAGCCCACGCCAGCCTCGACCACACGAGATCCGGGATGCAGGTTGGCAAGTCCCACGATGCGCGCGGCGTCCTTGGGATAGACAACTGCGGCTCCACGCGGCATCGACAGGACGAAGTCATCGAGAAGCGGGCGAAGGACGAGATAGGAACTGCCATTCGATGATGCGATGACGGAACCATCAGGAGTGCCGATGATGTCGTCATGAGGCAATTGCCCGCGGTGCGTGTGAAAGACCTTGCCGGGGGTCAGCGTGATCGTGTGCAGCTTTCCCTTGGGATCAGTCAGCTGCACCAGGTCGCCCGCCTCGAACGGACCCCGGCGACGCGCCTGCGACATCGATGACATTGCGCACACATTAGCGGGCCCCGATCCGCATAGGCTGGCCGCATGAGCGCCGACGACTTCCCGCGATCACTGTCGGCGTCGCGCATCGGTGATTTCACCACCTGCCCGCTCCTCTACCGATTCCGCACCATCGATCGACTCCCCGAGGCGCCCGCACCGGCCGCGATCATGGGAACTCTCATGCACACGGCACTCGAGGATCTCTTCGATCTGCCCGCAGTTGACCGAACTCCTGATGCCGCCCATGAGCTCTTCGAGATGGCCTGGGCTGACCTGCAGGAGAACGACGTCGAGTCAGCCGCCGCCGTGATCGATCGCGTCGGCAGCGCTCCGGATCTCATCGCCTCGTACTTCGCGATCGAGGATCCGGTGCGACTCGAGCCTCATGCCCGCGAGTTCGGATTCGAGACTCCCCTGACTCCTACGTTCAATATTCGCGGGTACGTCGATCGCGTCGACAAGGCTCCCGATGGGCGAATTCGCATCGTCGACTACAAGACCGGGAAGGCGCCGCGACCGCAGTATCAGGACAAGCCGATGTTCCAGATGCGCTTCTATGCGCTCGCCTGGTGGCGCATTCACGAAGTCGTGCCGGCCATGCTCCAGCTGCTCTTCCTCGGCAATCGCGAGGTCCTGCGCTATGAGCCGACAGAGGCCGACCTGCTGTCGACCGAACGTCGCGTGCTTGCCGTGCGCGACGCGATTGCTCAGTCAGCCGAGAACGGAGAGTTCACGCCGACTCCCTCGAAACTGTGCGACTGGTGCGATCACCAGGCGATCTGCCCGGCCAAGGGCGGCACTCCGCCGCCGATCCCGCCCAGAGACCTGTGGCTGGAGAAGACGCCCTTCACCAAGAGGTAATCAGCCAGCGTTAAAGTACGAGTTCACAACGCAAGGGCCTCAGCCCGCGTTGAAGTACGAGCTCACAACGCAAGGGCCTCAGCCCGCGTTGAAGTACGAGCTCACAACGCAAGGGCCTCAGCCCGCGTTGAAATACTTAGCCTCAGGATGATGCGCGATGATCGCGCTCGTCGACTGCTCGGGATGCAGCTGGAATTCCTCGCTGAGCTCCACTCCGATGCGTGACGGATCGAGCAGTTCCATCAGCATGGTCTGCTGCTCGAGATCGGGGCAGGCCGGGTAGCCGAAGGAGTAGCGCGACCCTCGGTAGCCCTGCTTCTCGATGAGCTCGCTCATGTTTCCGGAATCCTCGTCGGCCAGCCCGAGCTCCTCGCGCGTGCGCGCATGCCAGTACTCGGCCAGGGCCTCGGTCAGCTGCACCGAGAGACCGTGCAGTTCGAGGTAGTCACGATAGGAATCGGACTCGAAGAGCTTCGCGGTCGCATCGGAGGCAGCCTGGCCCATGGTCACGACCTGGAACGAGACGACATCGAGTTCACCGGACTCCTTCGGGCGGAAGAAGTCGGAGAGGCAGAGGTGACGATCGCGGCGCTGACGCGGGAAGCTGAAGCGCACGCGCTCCTCGCCCTTCTTCGGGCCGTCGTGCCACACGATGACAAGGTCATCGCCGTCGGAATAGCAGGGGAAGTAGCCGTAGACCACGGCCGGCTCGATCATGCCCTCGGTCTGGATGCGGCCAAGCCACTCGCGCAAGCGAGGGCGGCCCTCGGTCTCGACCAGCTCGTCGTACGACGGTCCGTCGCCGCGGCTCGACTTCAGGCCCCATTGCCCCAGGAAGAGTGCCCGCTCATCGAGATACGGCGTGTACTCGGCGAGGGAGATACCTCGCACGATGCGCTCGCCGAAGAACGGCGCTGTCGGAAGCTGCACGTCAATGGCGACATCAGAGCGTGCGGGCATGTCGGCGGGATCGGTCAGGGTCGGAGTGGCGGCGGAGCCCTTGACCCGACGCTCGCGACGCTCGGGCAGTGCAGCACCGGGCACGCCGCGCTTGACAGCCATGACGGCATCCATCAGTCGCAGGCCTTCGAACGCATCGCGGGCGTAGCGCACTTCGCCCTCGTAGATATCGGCGAGATCCTGCTCGACATAGGCGCGCGTAAGCGCGGCACCACCGAGGAGTACCGGGAAGCGCTCGGCGATGCCGCGCGCATTCATCTCCTGGAGGTTCTCCTTCATGATGACCGTGCTCTTCACGAGCAGGCCGCTCATGCCGATGAGGTCGGCATTATTCTCGATGGCCGCATCGATAATCGCGTTCACCGGCTGCTTGATGCCGATATTGACGACGTTGTATCCGTTGTTGGTGAGGATGATGTCGACGAGGTTCTTGCCGATGTCGTGCACATCGCCCTTGACCGTGGCGAGCACCATGGTGCCCTTGCCTTCCTCGTCGGTCTTCTCCATATGCGGCTCGAGATAGGCGACCGCGGTCTTCATCACCTCGGCGCTCTGCAGCACGAAGGGAAGCTGCATCTCGCCGCTGGCGAACAGTGTGCCCACGACCTTCATGCCCTCGAGCAGTGAGTCGTTGACGATCTCGAGCGCAGTTCGGGTCTGAAGCGCCTCATCGAGATCTGCCTCGAGGCCCTGGCGCTCACCGTCGATGATGCGACGCTCGAGACGCTCATTGAGCGGCAGCGCGGCAAGCTCCTCGGCACGAGAGGCATTCAGGCTCTTCGACTCGACACCTTCGAAGAGGTCGAGGAATCGGCCCAGCGGATCGTAGGTCGCGATGCCCTCGTCGTTGAACACGCGACGGTCGTATACGAGATCGAGGGCGACCTCGCGCTGCTCATCGGGGATGCGGTTCATCGGCAGGATCTTGGATGCATGCACGATTGCTGAATCGAGCCCGGCCTCCATCGCCTCGTGGAGGAACACGGAGTTGAGTACCTGACGTGCCGCCGGATTCAGCCCGAAGGACACATTCGACAGACCCAGGGTGGTCTGCACGGTCGGGTACTTCCGCTTGAGCTCTCGGATGGCCTCGATGGTCTCGATCGCATCGCGACGGGTTTCCTCCTGGCCGGTAGCGATCGGGAACGTCAAGGTGTCGACCATGATGTCCTCGACGCGCATGCCCCAGTTCGTGGTGAGGTCGGCAATCAGCCGGTCGGCAATACGCACCTTCCATTCGGCGGTGCGCGCCTGACCTTCCTCGTCGATAGTGAGCGCGACTACTGCAGCACCGTGCTCGCGTACCAGCGGCATGATGCGCGCGAATCGGGAATCAGGACCATCGCCGTCTTCGTAATTGACCGAGTTGATGGTGGCGCGCCCGCCGAGCGCCTCCAGGCCGGCTTCCAAGACGGCAGGCTCGGTGGAGTCGATCATGATGGGCAGGGTCGAGGCCGTGGCTAGGCGGCCGGCGAGTTCGCGCATATCGGCGACGCCGTCGCGGCCGACGTAGTCGACGCAGAGATCGAGCATGTGCGCGCCGTCGCGGATCTGCGCCCGCGCGATCTCGATGCAGTCATCCCAGTTGCCCTCGAGCATGGCCTCGCGGAAGGCCTTCGAGCCGTTGGCGTTGGTGCGTTCGCCGATCGACAGGTAGGCGGTGTCCTGCCGGAACGGCACGGATTGGTAGAGCGACGCAATGGCGGCCTCGGGCTCGACATCGCGCGCAACGACCTGCTGGCCGCGCACCGCCTTGACGATGGCCTCGAGGTGCGCAGGGGTGGTACCGCAGCATCCGCCGACGAGACCCAGTCCGTAATCGCGCGTGAACGCGACATGAGCCTCGGCCAGCTCATCGGGACCGAGCGGGTAGTGCGCGCCATCTGCCGTGAGCACCGGGAGCCCGGCATTGGGCATGGCGCTGATGCCGATACGGGCGGACTTCGAGAGCGTGCGCAGGTGCTCGCTCATCTCGGCCGGGCCGGTCGCGCAGTTCAGGCCGATCATCTCGATACCCAGGGGCTCGAGTGCGGTCAGCGCCGCGCCGATCTCGGAGCCGAGAAGCATGGTGCCGGTGGTCTCGACAGTGACCTGGGCGAGGACAGGGAGATCCGTACCGGTCTTCTCCATCGCGCGCTGGGCACCGATGATCGCTGCCTTGGCCTGGAGGAGATCCTGCGCGGTCTCGATGAGGAAGGCGTCGACCCCGCCCTCGATCAGGCCGAGTGCCTGGGTCTCGTAGGCATCGCGCAACAGCGCGTAGGGAGCGTGACCGAGGCTCGGCAGCTTCGTGCCCGGCCCCATCGAGCCTAGGACCCAGCGCGGCTGCTCGGGAGTCGACCAGCGATCGGCGCACTCACGCGCGATGACCGCGCCGGCCTTGGCCAGCTCGAAGATCCGATCGGTGATGTCGTACTCGGCCAGGTTGGCGTAGTTGGCGCCGAACGTATTGGTCTCGACACAGTCGACGCCGACAGCGAAGTACGCATCGTGCACTGCAGCCACGACATCGGGACGGGTGACGTTCAGGATCTCGTTGCAGCCCTCGTATCCCTGGAAGTCCTCGAGGCTGGGATCCTGCGCCTGGAGCATGGTGCCCATGGCTCCATCTGCGACGACGACACGACTGCGCAAGGCTTCCCGAAGGCTCTGTCCCATAGTTAGGCAAGCCTACCTGTAAACGCTGAGACGCTACGGTGGAGACATGTCCTGGACCGTGACCACCTCCGACG